>DATCZF010000202.1:0-5767 GCA_036526055.1 Woeseiaceae bacterium | reverse complement strand
ACTTCTGCCTCGCGTTGCCTGTGACGACCCAGGTGCTTGCTGCGCTTGTGTTTCGCCAGTGCCTGCATCTGCAGGCGCACCACCTTGGCAATGCAGTACTCATGCAGATCGATTTCATTGTCCGCCTCGATGACTTTTTGCAGGAGCTCCTCCACAAATTCCCGGGTCTCGGGTTCAAGTCGTCGTAATGCGGGTCCGGCAAGTTCCAGCAATGGAATGCGATAGCGCGGGCCGAGCATATCGAGTTGCACGTAAAACCCCTTTAATTGCTGCGTGCGCCGCGCCCCGAGCATGCCCAGCAATATGGCTAACTGTTCATTGCGATGCTTGTCGTCGCTGCTTAGCAATGTTGCAAGCGCAAGCAGGTAAGCCGGTTCGGGTCTTTGTGTCGCGTCGTAGACGTTGTCGGGGATCGTCTGCCGAAGCGTGGCAGCGAACGCTATTGCCTGCGTCGTGATCTGTCCCACCTGGTCGGAGATCGGTGCCGTGATGTCGCTCGCTGGTGCCGCGAAGCCACTGACTGCGCCGTCACCCGGTGGCGCATACCCTGTTTCCAGGAATTCACTGGACATATCAAAACTCGGATCCAGCGCATGAATTCTTTCGCCCAGCGGCGGGTGTGTAGCGAACAGGCGAGCAATTCCCATCGTGCCATTGGCAAACAGCATATGGCTGACTTCCTCGGCTTTCGGTTCGTCGATATAGGATTGATGAGCGTTTTGGCCGATTTTCCAGAGTGCGCCGGCGAGGCCTTGAGTCTGGCGAGTGAATTGCACGGCCGATGCGTCCGCAAGGTACTCCCGTTGGCGCGACACGCCTGCCTTGATCATGCGGCCGAAAAATAACCCGCTGTAACCAAGCACCAGGAGCATGAAGCCGACGAAAAACAAGCCCGCAACTGCCCTGGCATTGTCTGCATGCCGCGCGAGGCGCATTGCCAGGCGCCCGCCAAGCCCGATGACAAGAATCCCGTACAACACACCCATCAGGCGAATATTGAGGCGCATGTCGCCATTCAGGATATGGCTGAATTCGTGGGCTATAACGCCCTGCAATTCATCCCGATTCAGCTGTTCGAGGGCGCCGCGTGTCACGGCTACGGCGGCATTATCGGGCGAAAAACCGGCGGCAAAGGCGTTGATGCCGCTTTCGCCATCGAGTACGTATACCTCCGGCATGGCGGTACCGGATGCAATCGACATTTCCTCGACAATATTGTGCAGACGAACCTCTGCCGGGGAGGCATCCAGGGAATTGACGCGCTTTCCTCCCATTGCCTCCGCGATGCCGCCACCGCCGGTCGCGGCCAGATCCAAAATCTTCATCACGCTGGCACCGACAATCACGACGAGCGTTAAGCTCGCGACCGTCAGGACCAAGGACAGGTGTTGCTCGATTGCTGACCCGTAAACCTGTTCGTTCGGACCGGCATAGTAGTTCATTGAGGCGTCGCCCATCGCCACCAGCAGCGCAATCACGGACACGCCGGCTACGATCGTCAGCGTCGCCAGCATAAACAGCAGTATCAGTCGACGAGATGCGCGCTTTGCCTGATCCTGGGCCTCAAAAAAATTCATGCGTCAGTGTTCCCTGATTAGACAATCGACCACCAGTAGCGTCGTTGCCGACGCTGCTGGCGATCCGGCTATTCAAATGACACTTTCGGCGCTTCCCGCACTTCCTCGCTGGTTGCTTCGAGAAATGCAGCCGACTCAAACCGGAACATTCCTGCGATAACGTTGTTGGGGAAGTTTTCCGCCATGTTGTTGTAGGCGAGAACCGCATCGTTGAAATGCTGCCGGGAAAAAGCGACCTTGTTTTCCGTGCTCGTCAATTCTTCCTGCAGGCTCATCATATTTTGATTAGCCTTGAGATCAGGATATGCTTCGGACAAGGCAAACAATCTTCCCAGGGCACCCCCCAGGACTCCCTCGGCCGCGGCCAGGTTTTTGATTGCTTCGCCATTGGATGGATCAACCTTGGCTGCCTCGAGATTTGATACGGCAGTATTGCGAGCCTGAATCACCGCCTCGAGGGTCTCGCGTTCGTGCTTGATGTAGCCCTTGACGGCCTCGACCAGGTTCGGGATCAGGTCGTAGCGCCTGGTAAGTTGCACGTCGATCTGGGCGAAAGCATTTTTCACCCGGTTTCGCGAATTGACTAGACTGTTGTATATCCCGACACCGTAGAAGACGATAGCCAGAATAATTGCAAGGAAAATGATAAATGACGTCATCGCTGGCCTCCCGGCAAATTTCTTTCAGGCTTAAGAGTACCCTTTGTGGCTGGGCAAGACTAGCGGCAGGCGCCCTGCTGCTGACGATGACGTTGACGGTCGCACAGGCAGACTGGTTCAGCGAGTCACGCGAATTGTCAGGTGAAGAAGTCACCGTGCAGATTTGTGACGACGATGCCACGAGTGCATCCCGATCTATTGCTGCCGTGTTTACGGAAATAGAGAGAATTCAACAGCTTATGAGTGCCGAACTTGAGGGTAGTGCCGTATTCGCTATCAACCTCAGGGCAGGGTCGGAAGCGGTTGCCGTGGATCATGAGCTTTACAACCTGATCGTTCGCGCCCTGGATATTTCGATTCTGACGCGCGGCGCGTTCGATATTACGATCGAATCAGTGGGCCAGCATTACGATTTCGACGCGGGCAGGCAACCGGACGAGGAGACGCGCCGGCGCGAAATTGCCGCCAGCGGTTACCGGTCCGTAAAGCTGAATACCCGCCGTCAGACCATCCGCTTTGCCAACCCGGAAGTGAAGATCAATCTCGGCGGCATTCTGAGCGGCTATTCGGTGGAGCGTGGATTG
Source organism: Woeseiaceae bacterium (assembly GCA_036526055.1). GTDB lineage: Bacteria > Pseudomonadota > Gammaproteobacteria > Steroidobacterales > Woeseiaceae > JAHEFE01. The sequence continues at coordinate 2,947 of DATCZF010000202.1, read as the reverse complement.
GAGATCCTGATCGAACGCGGCGTGGAAAATGCCATTGTTACGGCGGGCGGTGATTCAAAGGTGCTTGGTGATCGCTTCGGTGAGCCCTGGATCGTTGGTATTCGCGATCCCCGCGACGCGGCCCAGGTAATTGCCAGGTTGCCACTCAGGGAACAGGCAATTTCGACATCGGGCGATTATGTGCGGTATTTCCAGGAGGGCGACAAGCGCATTCACCACATTCTCGAGCCAACGACCGGCTTGCCCGCCTCGGGCGTGAGCAGCGCCACGGTCATTGGGCCGGATGCCGTCATTACCGACGCGCTGGCCACCTCGGTATTCGTGCTCGGTGTAGAAAAGGGCATCCGCTTGCTGGCGACCCTGCCGGATTACGAAGGCATCATTATCGATACGGAAGGTGTATTGCATTACTCGGAGGGCCTGGCGGTGCCCGCGATCCCGGAAGCGAGGCAGCCCATGGAGACGCCCGAATCCGGCGTGGAAGGGCCCGCAAGCTGATAGGACGGCCGGCTGACGGAGTTCAAAAGGCCCGCTCAGGGCGTTACGATGTCGGGTCACCGAAAGACAACCCGTCGCTGCACAAAAGAAAAGGGGCAAATCCTTGAAGCTTGCAAGTTTGAAGAAGGGGGGAAGAGACGGAACGCTGATCCTTGTCAGCAGGGACCTGTCTCGTGCCGTCGCCGCCGGTGGCATTGCTGCAACGCTGCAGCAGGCACTGGATGACTGGGAGAATATCGCGCCCCGGCTCGAGGAGGTCGCGGCAAGGCTGGAAACCGGGAGCGTGCAGGGAGAGTTTCAGTTTGACGAAGCGGAAGTCGCCTCGCCATTGCCTCGCGCCTATCACTGGGTTGATGGCAGCGCGTATGTCAATCATGTTGAACTGGTCCGAAAGGCGCGAGGCGCAGAGATGCCGGAAAGCTTCTGGCACGATCCCCTCGTTTACCAGGGCGGATCCGACGATTTTCTGGGGCCCAGGGATGATATTCCGGTGCCGAGCGAGGAGTTCGGCATCGACATGGAAGCGGAAACGGCCGTCATCACCAATGACGTGCCCATGGGTACCACGGTCGAAGAAGCTGGCAGACACATCAAACTGCTGATGATCGTCAACGATGTCTCGCTGCGTAACCTGATTCCCGGCGAGCTGGCAAAAGGCTTCGGCTTCTACCAGTCAAAGCCGTCCACGGCATTCTCACCGGTAGCCGTCACGCCAGATGAGTTGCAAGGCAACTTTGGCGAAGGCACGTTCAGCTTGCCGCTGCATACCTACCTGAACGGCGAGCTTTTCGGTCAGCCCGACTGCGGCGTCGACATGACATTCAACTTCCATCAGCTCATCGCTCACGTTACCAGGACTCGCAGACTCGGCGCCGGATCGATCATCGGTTCCGGGACCATCTCGAATTATGATCGTTCCCGGGGTGCGAGCTGCATTGCGGAAAAGCGCATGCTGGAGACTATAGACTCGGGTGCGCCTGTTACGCCGTTCATGCAATATGGCGACCGGGTACGGATAGAGATGCTCGATGCCAACGGGAATTCGATATTTGGCGCCATCGACCAAAAAGTCGTGCCCGCCGCTGCGACACGCTGAAGGGGATTAGCTAATGGCCGGGGACAGACCGCTGCAATACCTGACCGGGTTCGGTAATGAGTTTGCCAGTGAGGCAGTGTCGGGGGCGTTGCCGGCAGGCCGCAATTCGCCCCAGCGCGCGCCGCATGGGCTGTATTGCGAGAAACTGAGTGGCACCGCGTTTACTGCGCCACGTGCCGCGAACCATCGCTCCTGGCTGTATCGAATTCGCCCCTCGGTCCTGCATGGAAAGTATCGCCAGGTCGACGCCGGCAAGCTTTGTAGCGGACCGATCACGAATGTCATTACGCCTCCTGATCAGCTGCGCTGGGATCCTTTGCCCGTTCCGGAGCAACCCACCGATTTTGTCGACGGGATTGTGACGATGGCAGCGAACGGCGACGTACGCATGCAGGCGGGTATCGGGATCCATGTCTATGTCGCTAACCAGTCAATGATCGGCCGATACTTTGTCGATGCGGACGGAGAGTTGCTGGTGGTGCCGCAGCAGGGCGCCCTGCGACTTTGCACTGAATTCGGTGTGCTGGAAGCGGCGCCGGGCCACATAGCGGTGATACCCCGTGGCGTCAAGTTCCGGGTCGATCTGCTGGAGGACACTGCGCGGGGCTACATTTGCGAGAATTACGGCAGCAGGCTGCAATTGCCGGAGCGCGGCCCGATCGGGTCCGATGGACTGGCCAACAGCCGCGATTTTGAAACGCCGGTCGCCTGGTATGAGGACCTGCAGCAAGACTGCGAATTGCTGACCAAGCTGGGTGGCAATCTGTTTGCCTGTGTCATGGACCACTCACCGCTCGACGTGGTTGCCTGGCACGGAAACTATGCGCCGTACCGTTACGATCTGGCCCGATTCAATACGATGGGCTCGATCAGTTATGACCACCCGGATCCGTCTATTTTTACCGTCCTGACATCGCCGACCGACACACCGGGAACGGCGAACGTCGATTTCGTTATTTTTCCGCCGCGCTGGCTGGTAATGGAAGACGCCTTTCGGCCTGCGTGGTATCACCGCAACGTGATGTCCGAATACATGGGGCTGATATATGGCGATTACGACGCCAAGACCGGCGGAGGTTTCACGCCCGGCGGGTCGAGTCTGCACAATTGCATGTCCGCGCATGGCCCGGACGCGGCGGCCTTCGAAACGGCGAGTCATGCCGAGCTGCTGCCGCAAAAGCTCGATAACACCATGGCGTTCATGTTCGAGTCGCGCTACCTGATTGCGCCAACGGCATTTGCGCTGGAGTCGCCGACGTTGCAAAAGAACTATGCCGACTGCTGGCAGGGCCTGACGCTGCATTTTGATGCTGCCGAATGAGACCGTGGCGCAGCTGTCTGAAACTTTCCTTA
>DATCZF010000201.1:0-7079 GCA_036526055.1 Woeseiaceae bacterium | reverse complement strand
GGGGAATGGAATACTCAATTGATTACGCCGAGCTCGATCACCTCTTGCGACGGGTGGGCGCGCACTGGGGTGCCGGGCAGGCTCATGGCCTGCTATGCGGGCAACTGGCGGCAGAGGGTCATGCGGCAAAGCGTGCCTGGTTGAATAGCGTGCTCGATGGTACGGATGACAACAATGCATTGCGCGGTGAAGCGGAATCCGTACTCGAGGGCTTGTTTGACTATACCTTCAGGCAGCTGTCCGCGCGGCAGTCCGCGTTTCAACCACTATTGCCGGATGAGGCAGACAGCGTCGAGGACAGGGTCGAGGGACTGGCTCACTGGTGCGAGGGTTTTCTGCACGGGCTCGTGACGTCCGCGGCGGCCCAGGCACACAAAGAGCAACTTGCGGCTGAACCACTCAGTGAGGTCATCAAGGATCTTCTGCAAATGACACAGGCCGCGGCCGATCCGGACGAAGACGAAGACACGAATGAAAGCGCCTACACCGAACTGGTCGAATACGTCCGCGTGGCAACACAGCTCGTATACGAGGAAATGGCGCAATTCCGCCAGCCGGCTCCGAAAGCAGAAAAAATGCACTAGTCGGTATGGTTTCCGGATATTTGTTCCCGGCCAGTAGTAAAATGGCGCCGGGCACAAAGCCGGCATTTTTGAATTGGGGGTTTAATGGATAACAAGGAATTTGCCAGACGGCGCAAGCAACTGATGCGAATGGTTGGACAGGGCGGCATTGCCGTGCTGCCGGCTGCTCCCATGAAGATCAGGACGCGTGACACCGAGCATGCGTTTCGGCAGGACAGCGATTTTCACTACCTGTCCGGATTTGACGAGCCGGAGGCGGTGATGGCCCTGGTGCCCGGACGGGACAGCGGAGAATACATTCTGTTTGTGCGCGATCGCGATGCCAAAAAGGAGCGCTGGGACGGTTATCGCGCCGGACCCGAGGGCGCGATAGAGCATTACGGCGCCGATGACTCATTTCCGATTGACGACATCGATGACATCCTGCCGGGAATCATGGAATCCTGCAGTCGTGTGTACTACACGATGGGTGCCTACGCCGATTTCGATTCGAGGATGACCGACTGGGTCAAGGCTTTGCGTTCGCGCGGCAACAAGGGCGTGCACACTCCACAGGAGTTCGTGGCTCTCGACCACCTGTTACATGATATGCGCCTTTACAAAAGCCGCGGCGAGCTGGCTACGATGCGCAAGGCGGCAAAGATTGCGGCCGAGGCCCATATGCGCGCCATGCGCACGACGCGCCCCGGGATGTACGAGTACGAAATCGAGGCGGAGTTTCTCCACGAGTTTCGCAAAAGCAATGCCGTGGCTTCCTATAACCCGATCGTTGGTGGCGGCAAGAACAGCTGCATCCTGCACTATGTGGAAAATTCTGAGCAGCTGCAGGACGGCGAGTTATTGCTGATCGACGCCGGCTGTGAATACGACTACTACGCGTCCGATATTACTCGCACCTTTCCGGTCAACGGCAAGTTTTCTCCGGAACAACTCGCCATTTATGAAATTGTGCTGGAGGCGCAGTACGCGGCGATCGATAAGGCCGCCGTGGGCAATCACTGGGATGAGCCACACGATGCTGCGGTAAAAGTGATTACCAAGGGGCTCAGGAAGCTGGGCCTGTTGAAAGGCACCTTGCGCCAGCTGATCAAGGATGGCGCCTACCAGGAATTTTTCATGCATCGCACCGGTCACTGGCTGGGCCTGGACGTACACGATGTTGGTGACTACAAGGTGGGTGACGAGTGGCGCCTGCTCGAGGACGGCATGGTGACGACGGTCGAACCCGGTATTTACATTTCACCGGCGCGCGGCGTTCCTAAGCGCTGGTGGAATATCGGCGTGCGTATCGAAGACGACGTTGCGATTACCCGCAAAGGACCCGATGTGCTGAGCAGGGATGTCGTTAAGGAGCCCGACCAGATCGAGCGCGTGATGAGCGGCTGACCGGGTAAAAATGGGCGCTTCGAAACCAATCTATGACATCGTCATTGCGGGTGGCGGCATGGTCGGCAGCAGCCTGGCGCTTGCGTTGCGTCCGCTCGGGCTGAAGATCGCCGTGGTTGAAGCAGTCGCCCGGGAAGGCAGTCAGCAACCGAGTTTCGACGATCGTTCCACGGCGCTTTCGAGAAGCAGCCAGAAATTTTTCGAGGCGCTGGGTCTTTGGCCGGCCATAGAATCCTCTGCGACACCGATTCGAAGCATTCATGTGTCCGATCGGGGCCGCTTCGGTTTTTCGCATCTGGATGCCGAGGAACAGCAGGTCGAGGCGCTCGGCTATGTCGTGATCAACCGGGTGCTGGGTGAAGTTTTGCAGCAGTCTCTCGAGAACGCGACAAACGTTGCGGTGCTTTGCCCGGCAACGATCACCGATGTGCAGGTCGCCGCCGATGCCGCGGTTGTCACGGTAGAAGACCCCCAGGGTAGCAGCCACGATATCCAGGCGCGCCTGGTGGTGGCGGCCGACGGCGCGAGGTCGAAGGTGCGCGCGATGGTAGGCCTGGGTGCAACGCACAAGCCGTATGAACAGTTTGCAGTGATCGGTAACCTGCAGCCCGAAAAGCCGCATGACAATGTTGCCTACGAGCGTTTCACCAGAACCGGGCCAATCGCGATTTTGCCGCTTGCCCATGGCCGAGCCGCGTTTGTCTGGACGCTGGCGCCGAACGAGGCAAAGCGTGTCCTGGACCTTGACGATGCCGAGTTCACGGCGGAGCTGCAGGCCGCGTTTGGCTACCGTCTCGGGCGATTTTCCCGTGTCGGTAAACGGGCTGCGTATCCGCTGGCCCTGAGCAGGGCTGACGGCTTGTTTGCCAGGCGCAGTGTCGTGATTGGCAATGCCGCGCACGGTTTGCACCCGGTGGCCGGCCAGGGGTTCAATCTCGGTCTTCGGGATGTTGCCGCATTGGCCGATTGCCTGGCGGATTACCAGGCACGGAACGCGGCAGGGTTCGATCCCGGTGATCCGAACCTGCTCGAAGACTACGCGAACTGGCGCAGGAGCGATCAGCAGAAACTGGTGGGCTTTACCGACAACCTGGTCAAGCTGTTCGGCAGTCGTAACCGGTCGTTGCAGGCCCTGCGCAATCTCGGCATGTGGGGCTTTGACCTTGTACCCGGCGTGCGCGGCCTGTTCGCGAGACACACGATGGGTTTGGCGGGACGTTTGCCGCGCCTGTCGCGGGGCCTGCCACTGAAATGAAGAAACAGTATGACATCGTGATTGTCGGCGCCGGAACTGCGGGCCTGTGCACGGCAGCATTGCTGGCTTCCGGGGACGCGCGGCAGCGGTTTGCCATTCGCGTTGTGGACGCTGGCAGTGAACCACACCTCGATCCTGGCAGCGACATCGCCTTGCGCGTGTCGGCGATTTCCCTCGGCTCAATGCGCATCCTTGACCGGGCTGGTGCGTGGAACGACATCGAGAAAGCCAGGGCGTTTCCGTACCGGGATATGCGTGTCTGGGATGCCAGCAGCGTCGTGGAGAGCAACAGCACCCTGCATTTCAGCGCGGCCGAGTACGGATTGCCGGAGCTTGGCTGCATCGTGGAAAACAGCCTGATCCAGATCTGCCTGTTGCAGCGCCTGCGCGAGCTGGGCGTTGCCGTGGAGTTTGCCACGGCGATTGCCGACGCACATCGCGAGAATGGTATTACCACGTTGCGCACCGAAGACGGCCGGGAATACGCTGCCGACCTGGTGATTGCCGCCGATGGCGCGAACTCGCCAATACGACGTCGCGCGGCAATCGCCGTCAGCTCATGGTCTTACCCGCAGCAAGCCGTGGTGACACACGTGAAATGCGCGCTGCCCCATCAGCACACCGCCTGGCAAAGGTTCCTGACGCATGGCCCGATCGCCCTGTTGCCGCTGGATGAGCAACGCGTTTCCATCGTCTGGTCGACTACGCCGGACCGCGCCGAAGCGGCGCTGGAAGCAACAGCAAAGGACCTGGGCAATACGCTCTCGCGACTGAGCGACTACGTACTGGGCGAGCTGACGGTAGCGGGCCCCAGGGGCAGTTTCCCGTTGCGCGCACAATACGCCAGAGAATATGTTCGGGATGGCCTGGCGCTGGTCGGCGATGCGGCGCATTGTGTTCATCCGCTGGCCGGTCAGGGCGCCAATCTTGGTTTTGCGGATGCCTTCGAACTGGCCCAAATACTTGCGCAGGCAGCGGGCAGTGGCGAACACCCGGGAGACCTTCCGGTATTGCGACGCTATGAAAGGGCACGCAAGGGCGCGAATGCAATCATGTTGCATTTTATAGACGGCCTCAATAGATTGTTCTTGTCAAAAATTCCGGTCATCAAAGAATTAAGAACAACCGGCATGAGATTGTTTAATAGCAGTGCAGTGGTCAAGCGTCGTGCTGCCAGGACGGCGTTGGGAATTGACCGCATCTGAATTCGGACTTAAGGGCACATGACACGAAATTACGTAACAGGACTGGCGGCCGCGCTAACGGTGATTGGCTTGTCGATGTTCGCATACAAGTGGCTGGTATTAGGCATGCCACTGAGTACCGGGCAAACGACACCGACCTGGACCGTGGAGGCAGCCGTCAAATTCGAGGGGGGCCCCGGTTCGATCAAGGTCAATCTGCAGATTCCGGGCCTGACGCCGGGCTACCAGGTCCTGACGGAAAACACCGTTTCCAAGGGGTTCGGGTCGCGCATCAACTATACGAGCGATGGCCGTGAGGCAGAATGGACGATTCGTCGCGCCAGGGGCGATCAATCGATTTATTACCGCGTCGTCGTGTTCAGGGATGCGGGCAGCGACCAGTCGGACACGGTACCGCCATTTCCGCCGGCACCGGTCTTCAACGAGCCAATGCAGACAGCAGTTGAGGTGCTGGTAAACGAGGTTCGCGAAGTATCGGCAGACGCAGCGTCGTTTACGGCTGAATTGCTTCGCAGAATGAATGACCGTTCGCCGGATTCCAATATCGAGCTGCTGCTGTCGCTCTCGAGCACCGAGGCCGGGCTTGTCGAGACCGTTACCAGCATTCTTGCCGCAGCGCGAATTCCGGCGCGAATGGTCAGCGGCATCATGCTGCAGGATCAGCAGCGCAGCGCACCACCGGTTTACTGGCTCGAAATTCATGACGGCGATCGCTGGCGTTTCTTCGATCCCTCGACCGGTGACGAAGGACTGCCCAACGATTACCTGGTGTGGTGGCGTGGCGAACAACCCGTCTTGACGGTAACCGGAGGAACCAACGCCTCGGTGGATTTCGCCGTGCAGAAGAATCACATCGATGCCATGGCCGCCGCGGAACGCAGGGCGTCCCGGGAGCAGTCGAAAATCGTCGAGTTCTCCCTGTTCAGTTTGCCGATTCGCACACAGGCCGTGTATAGCGTGCTGCTGATGATTCCGATTGGCGCACTGGTCATGGTTTTCATGCGCAATGTCATCGGCGTGGATACCTTCGGTACCTTCATGCCCGTGCTGATTGCGCTCGCGTTTCGCGAGACTGCACTGATAGCGGGTGTCCTGCTGTTTACCCTGCTGGTTGCGATGGGTCTGAGCATTCGTTTCCTGCTGGAGCGATTGCGATTGCTCCTTGTGCCGCGACTGAGCGCTGTGCTGATCATCGTCGTGCTGTTGATGCTGATCGTCAGTATTCTGTCGCACAAGCTGGGCCTCGACACGGGGCTCTCGGTGGCGCTGTTCCCGATGGTCATCATCTCGATGACGATCGAGAGGATGTCAGTGCTATGGGAAGAACGCGGTGCGGGCGATGCACTCAAAGCCGGTGCTGGCAGCCTGGTGGTGGCTGTCATCGCTTACCTGGCGATGGGGCTGGACTGGCTCGAGCACCTTATTTTCACATTCCCGGAACTGTTGCTGGTCACGCTGGCCATCGTCATCCTGTTGGGCCGCTATACCGGTTACCGTCTCACCGAACTCAAGCGATTCAGGGCGCTGGTGGAATAATTGATGTTCGAGCTTGCGCGCAAAATGCATGCAAAAGGCATTCTTGGCATTAACGAGCGTAATGCCACGCTGATCATGCCGCTGAATCCGAGGCGGTTTTTCCCGCGCGTGGATGACAAGGTCCTGACGAAGAAACTGGCTATAGAAGCAGGTATGCCGGTACCGGAAATGTACGGCACCATCAGCCACCAGTCGGAAATTCGCCATTTTCAGAAAATTGTGCAGGGGCGCGAGAGCTTTGTCATCAAGCCAGCCGCCGGTAGCGGTGGCGACGGCATCATGGTGATCGCGGAACGCGGTATTCGTCGTAAAGACACGTATCGGACGATCAGCGGCACCTTGCTGGGGGAGGAAGACCTGGAGCACCACCTGTCCAACGTGGTGAGCGGGCAATACAGTCTGACAGGCAATCCCGATGTGGCGCTGATCGAGTATTGCGTGAGGTTCGACCCGCTGTTTGCGCAGGTCAGCTTTCAGGGCGTGCCGGACATTCGAGTGATCGTTTACAAGGGGTATCCGATCATGTCGATGGTGCGCCTGCCGACCCGGCGCTCGGATGGCAAAGCCAATCTGCACCAGGGTGCGGTTGGCGCCGGTATCGATATCGCCTGCGGGATCACACTGGATGGCGTTCTCGGCAACAGCCCGGTTCACGAGCACCCGGATACCGGCATGCCGATCAAGGGTCTGCAGATTCCCAGCTGGGAATTTATCCTCGAGTCCGCGGCCAAATGCTACGAGGTAACCAATCTCGGCTACGTCGGTGTTGATATCGTGATCGATAAGGACCTCGGGCCGCTGATCCTGGAAATGAATGCGCGACCCGGTCTCAACATCCAGATTGCCAATGCCTGCGGTCTCGGTTTGCGGCTGCGTCGCATTCAGGAAATTTACGATCCTGCCCTGGGACCGGCAGAACGGGCCCAGCTGTCACGGCGGGAATTCGCGGAAGGGGCCTGATTCGAACTGGCACTTTCTCTGGTCGTTGCGGTATCATTGCGGCCACTAATCCATAGGAATCGCGGAAGAGTCCCCGGTATTTCAACGGGGCGCCGAAGGCGCAACTCGCTCGGAAACGCTCAGGCAAAGGGACCGTGATTTCTGATTGGCTCT
>DATCZF010000200.1:0-24561 GCA_036526055.1 Woeseiaceae bacterium | reverse complement strand
AGCGTCGAAACCACGCCTGTGTCAAAGCAACTGGGCAAAGAGCAGCCTGCTCGGCAAGTGGCTGTGCCGGCGCTTTGAAAAAGCCGCCGACGTGCTGCTGTTCGAGCCCCTCGATGACTGGGCGGGAACCTGTGAGGCCGGGGAAAGATTCGCGGTCACGGACTGCAACAACAAACTTCTTGGCGCGCGCTACTTCATCGACGGCGCAGAAACCACCGGAGCAATAGACGGTGGCGAGTTTCGTTCCGCTCGCGATGCCGACGGGCATGGCACACATACGGCAAGCATCGCTGCGGGCAACCGCGTCAGCGCATCCATTTACGGCACGTTTCTCGGTCAGGTCGAAGGCATGGCGCCGCGCGCCATGCTTGCGGTGTACAAGGCCTGCTGGTTGCGAACGGGTGACATTCGCGCCAGTTGCAACACGTCGGACCTTGCACAGGCAATCGATGCAGCAGTAGCAGATGGCGTCGACATCATTAATTACTCCGTCGGCAGCAGCTTGCGCACGACAACGGCGCCCGATGACATTGCGCTGATGGCTGCCGCGAAGGCCGGAGTTTTTGCGGCAGTGGCCGCAGGCAATGATGGGCCGAACCTGACCACGATCGGCTCACCGGCCGGCAGCCCGTGGGTGACGACCGTGGGCGCTTCAAGCCGCGAGGGTCAGCGATCCGTCGAGGCCATGCAGGTCACCGTGCCGCCTTCCATCGCCGGCAAGTATGCCGTCAGGGAGGCAAGTTTTACTCGTGACCTGCGGGATGTGGATCCGCTCGAGGCAGAGCTCGTGCTCGTCGATGACGATGACACGGTGCTGCAGGACGGCTCCACGGGAACGCGCATGGATGCCTGCGAGCCGCTGGTCAACGATGACGAGGTGTCCGGCAAAATCGCGTTCATCGAACGCGGCGGCTGTGCTTTCCTGACGAAAATCGAGCATGCGGAGGAAGCGGGGGCTATTGCAGCGCTCGTCTACAACATCGCCGGTGATCCGATCGTGATGAACGGCCCGGCCGGGTCGGTCGATATTCCGGCGCTGATGATCGGGCAGGCGGACGGCAACCTGATCCTGAGTGAGATCGATGCGGGTAACTTCGTCGAAGTCGTCCTCGACAAAGGACTGTTTCTCAACGAAAGCGAAAGCGGCAACGTCATGGCGGCGTTTTCGTCACGCGGCCCGGCGCCGATTCGCGACATTCTCAAGCCGGACCTCACCGCGCCCGGCATTAACATTCTTGCCGGCTTCACGCCGGATGCGGCAAACACGGTCAGCGGCGAAAATTTCGCCTATCTTTCCGGCACATCGATGTCGACGCCGCATGTTGCTGGCGTCGCGGCGCTGTTGCGTGAAGCCTATCCGGAATGGTCGGTCGCCGCGCTCAAATCGGCACTGTCCACCAGCGCTTACCAGGACGTCGTGCAGTCCGATGGCGAGACTGCGGCACATCCTTTCGATTTCGGCAGCGGCCACCTGGATCCCAATGCAGCCTTCGCACCCGGCCTGGTATTTGACGCCGGCGCCGATGACTACGATGCGTTCTCCTGCGGCGTCGAGTCGCCGGCGGTAGATGGCGCTCGCTGTGACGCCCTGGCGGCGAATGACTGGTCCTTCGATGCGGACCAGTTCAACCTGCCGTCGATCTCGGTTTCGAGGCTCGCCAACACGCGCACGATTGAGCGCCGCGTGACCAATGTTGCCGACCAGGCCAACAGTTATATCGCGAGCGTCATCGCACCGCCCGGCGTCAGCGTCAGCGTATCGCCAAACACCCTGTCGCCGGCGCCCGGCCAGACGCAGACCTTCGAGGTGACGATCGACCATGCGGGCGGCGCGATGAACCTGTGGCAATTCGGCTCGATCACCTGGGAAAGCAATGACCAGAGCGTTTACATGCCACTCGCGGTGCGCCCGGTGGTGCTCACCGCGCCCGAAGAGGTGAGCTCTTATGGCGGCAGCGGCACGCTGCAATTCGATGTCGATTTTGGCTACAGCGGCAGTTATGCGCCCGGCGTGCACGGGCTGCGCAAACCCCTGGTCGTCGAAGGGTTCGTCGATGAGGATGCCACCAAGAGCTTCACCTTCCGCAACGGCAGCGGCGTGACTGCGCACCTGATCGACGTGCCGGCGAACCAGGCCTATCTGCGCTTTGCGTTGTTTGACGAATTTACCGACGGCGACGATGACCTCGACCTGTACATTTATTACTGCCCCGACAACATCAATTGCACCCGCGTGGGAGAAAGCGGCGAGTTCTCCTCGGAAGAGGAGTTCAATCTCGTTCTGCCCGGCGCCGGGCGTTACGCGGTGCTGATTCATGGTTTTGAAACCGATAACACGGTGGGGGGGCCGGGCGCGAACTACCAGCTGTTTGCCTGGGCGTTCGGCCTGATCGATGACCAGGGCAACATGACCGCCAGCGGTCCGGCACTGGTGAACGCCGGCGCCACCGAGGCCGTTACAGTGAACTGGTTCGGGCTGGAACCGGAAACCATTTACCTCGGCGGAATTTCGCACAATACGCCGGACGGTCTGTCGGGCCTGACTGTCGTACGCATTCGCAACTGAAGCGCGCCGGCTCCCGCCGACAACAAGGGGGAACAGATGTCGTTGCCGTTAATTGCCGCGGACCAGGATTTTGCATTATGGGCCATCCTCATCGGGCTGGCCGCTTTCGGGTTCTGGTGTGAACGTTACCCCTGGGGCCGCAGGTACTCCGGCGTCATGCTGTTGATGACCGCCGCAATCGTGCTGGCCAATGTCGGCGTCCTGCCAACAACCGCACGCGTCTACGACCTGACCTGGGAAATACTCGTGCCGCTGGCCATTCCGCTGCTGTTGCTCAAGGCCAACCTCGCGAGAATCATTCGTGAAGCCGGGCCCATGCTGTTCGCATTTCTCATCAGCGGCGCCACGGTCGTCATCGGCGTATTCGTCGGCGTAGCGCTGCTGGACCTGGGAGACGCCGAAGCGCAGCTTGCCGGAATTTTCACCGGCACATATATCGGCGGCTCACTGAACTTCGCCGCGGTGGCGGAAGCAACCGGTTTTCGCGAAAGCAGCCTGCTGACGGCGGCGGTAGCCGCGGACAATGTCGCCACCAACCTGCACTTCCTGCTGATCTTCGCGCTGCCGGGCATCGCGCTGATCAGCCGGCACTTTCCGAGCCATCACGTGGACACCGCACTGCCGGTCAGCGACGGGCTCGAATCGCATCGGCACCGCATTGCCAATCTCGATGTGGCGGGACTGCTCATGTCGCTCGCCGTGGCCTTCGCGATAGCCGCTTCCGGCATATGGCTGGCGAACATCCTGGGCATCGATCAGTACAATATTTTGCTCATTACGTTGCTGGCGGTAGTCGTCGGAAGCCTGCTGCCGCGGCAGGTCGAAAAGCTGTCGGGGTACGATGAGGCCGGTACAGCGATGATGTACGTGTTTCTCGCCTCCATCGGCGCGACCTGTGATATCTGGCTGCTGGTTGAGATGGCGCCGGTGCTGTTCGTTTTCGCGCTGATTATTCTTTCCGTGCACATGACCCTGCTGTTCACGATCGGCAAACTGTTCAGGCTCGACCTCGCGGAAATGCTCATGGCATCAGCCGTCGCCGTCGGTGGGCCCTCCTCCGCGCCGGCGCTTGCTTCGGCCCTCGGCTGGAACGCGCTGCTGATTCCGGGTGTATTGCTGGGCTGCCTGGGTTACGTCATCGGCAGCTTTATCGGCATGGCAATATTTGGCTGGCTCGCCTAGGCGCCAGGGTTGGCCAGCGCCTGGCACTCCCTGTGGCGAAAACAATTCACCAGGTGATCATTGACCATTCCTGTCGCCTGCATGTGTGCATAGATGATAGTGCTGCCGACAAACTTGAACCCGCGCTGCCGAAGATCCTTGCTTAGCGCATCCGACTGCGGCGACGTGGCTGGCACATCGGCCTGTTTGCGGAAACGGTTCTGCACGGGTCGCCCATCGACAAACCGCCAGATGTAGTTGCAGAAACCGTCGAATTCCTCCTGCACTTCGAGAAAGCGCCTGGCATTGTTAACTGCCGCATTGACCTTGAGGCGGTTGCGTACGATGCCTGAATCCTCGAGCATTCTGGCAACACGCTTGTCGGTGAATCGCGCAACCCTGGCGGCATCGAAATCGGCGAACGCGCGCCGATACCCTTCACGTTTGTTGAGAATCGTCGACCAGCTGAGACCCGCCTGCGCGCTTTCCAGCACCAGGAACTCGAACTGTTTCGCGTCGTCAAGGGCAGGTACTCCCCACTCCTCGTCGTGGTAGCGAATATAGATCTCGCTGCTGCTGCCCGCCCAGTCACAGCGGCGTGTTGTTCTGGCTCCCATCAAAACCCCTCGCGTCGGTGTCGTCAGTGCCCGTCATCATAACAATCGGCCGTGATTAGTCAGCTCTCAAAACTGCGGGTTTCATAAAAAAAGCCCACGAACCTGTCGTGGGCCTTTTCATGCCTGGTGACAACGTGCTGACGTGCCGTCCAGGATAACGCGGACCAGGATTACTCTTCCTTGTCGCCTCCGCACTTGCCCTCACCACACTTGCCCTCGGCGTCCTTGTGTCCCTCGCCGCCGCACTTTCCTTCACCACACTTGCCCTCGGCGTCCTTTTCCTTGCCTTCGCCGCATTTGCCCTCGCCGCACTTGCCCTCGGCGCCCTTTTCCTCATGGCCGTCGGCCGCGCCCAGCATGTAGCCGGCGCTCAGGTGCGTCATTGCGAAGGGGCTGATGCCAGTTTCGGCGTTTGCCGTGCTTATCGTTACCAGTGATCCCGCCAGGGCTGCGCCCACCGCCAGGGCAACAGGTTTTGCCAAGTTTTTTCCAGACATGCTTTTCTCCTGTAAAGGTCTACCTTGCCCACAATAGGGCGCTAAAAAATCTGTGCTTTACGCGGTCCAGTGAATCGTTGCTGCGACCCGCTCCCGCCAGCGGTCGATCGATTCGCCGCGATTACCGATGATTGCCACGCTGCCATTTCCTACTGGCAGAATAACACCCTCGATAGAGGTGCCGCGAAGCGGCACCGCCGCCGCAATTTTTTCCTGCGGCAATAACAATATCGTAACCGGCCCGCTCTCGCCTTGCACCACCAGATGCGGAACCTCCTTGCCATTGATGACACAGCTTGAGGCATAAGTCACCAGGCCGATATCGCGACTGACATCAACCAGTGCCGGTCGGGCAACGGCATTGAAGCGCCGCTCGGATACCGGGATATCAGTCACCGCGAGCGAGGCCGGTTCGTGGTCGAGGTGGGCGATCACCTGCTCCGCCAGGCTGGCCGCTGGCGGCTCACCGCCACGCCAGTTACCGACCATAACGGCCACCAACCCGATGCTTGCCGCAAGGCTGATCCAGCCGGCTCTTGCCCACGAGGCGCGCCGGGGTATAGGGACCACGTCTGCGCCAGCCGGCAGTGCAGGCATCGACAATGGCGGCACATCGATCGCCAGCGCCGCGCGCAGTTTCTGGTCGAAGCCTTGCAGTTCGCCCTGATACGCATTGCAGTCGGGGCAGGCACCCGCATGCGCGACCAACTCGGCCGTTCTCGCGGCCGGGTCGGCAGTGACTGCCTGTCTGAACGCCTCGCAATGCATCCCGTGTCGGCTCCTTTAATCCTCGTCGTTCGCAAACTGCGCAATCAGTTTCTTGCGCGCCCGGTGCAGCCGGGTCAAAACCGCGGCTGCCGAAATTCCCATCAGGCCGGCAATCTCGTCGGTCGAGTGCCCCAGCAGGACCTGTAACACGAGCGGCTCCCGGTAATCGTCGTGCAAGCCGAATATGGCTTCGCGCACATCACCGAGCCTGTCGTCATCCCCGGCGGCGAGAAAGACCGTTTGTGCCCCCGTCAGGCCATCGATATCAACGGTTTCCAGCCTCCGCCGCTCGAAATAACGCGCATTTTCCCGCCGCACGATCGTCAACAGCCAGGGTTTTGCCGCCTTGTCGTCCCTGAGACTGTCAAATGCGCGCCAGGCCCTGAGCAGCGCCTCCTGCACAACCTCCTCGGCAATCGAGCGATCGCGGCATAACCAGGCGGCATAGCGGTACATATCGGTGTACAGGTCCGCCACGATAGCCTCGAATCGCGCCCGCGCATCGCGTGCATAGGTATCGCTACTCATAGAGAATGACCGGATAAGCTGAAAAAATATTACTCCCCCTGCGCAGAAATAATGCGTTATGCATGGAAACCCTACCTGAATATAGGGAAAATCCAAGATCAGGCAAAAACTGGTAGCTGACTTTATGAGCACGATCCCCGAAATGTTCCTTGCAACCCGCATGCGGCGAATGCGCCGTAACGGCGCGCTGCGCAGCCTCGTTGCCGAGTCGACCCTCTCGGCCGCGGATTTTATTTATCCCGTCTTCGTCCTCGAAGGTGAGGGACGGGAAGAGGCGGTGCCCTCGATGCCCGGTATTTACCGCCGCAGCATTGACGGGTTGCTCGCGGAGTTGGAGCAGGTGGTCGCGCTCGGCATTCCGGCCGTCGCCCTGTTCCCGGTCATCGATGCTGACAAGAAGAGCCTCGACGGCAGCGAATGCGCCAACCCGGATGGCCTGGTGCAGAGGACGGTCCGCGCGATCAAGGCGCGTTTTCCAGAGCTCGCAGTGATGAGCGACGTCGCCCTGGATCCCTACACCACACACGGCCAGGACGGCATCATCGATGACGCCGGCTACGTGCTGAATGACATCACTGTCGACATGCTGGTCCGGCAGGCCGTGTCGCATGCCGACGCGGGCGTCGATATCGTCGCGCCCTCAGACATGATGGACGGGCGCATTGGTGCGATTCGCGAAGCGCTCGAAGAGGCCGGCCACTGCAACACCGTGATCCTGTCCTACGCCGCAAAATACGCGTCCTGCTATTACGGGCCATTCCGCGATGCGGTTGGCTCGGCAGCCAACCTCGGCGGCGGCGACAAGCGCACCTACCAGATGGATCCTGCGAATTCGGACGAGGCGCTTCGTGAAGTCGCGCTGGACCTCGAAGAAGGCGCCGATCTGGTAATGGTGAAACCCGCCATGCCCTACCTCGACGTCATTCGCCGGGTGCGGGATGAGTTCCAGGCGCCGACGCTGGCTTACCAGGTCAGTGGCGAGTACGCGATGATCAAGGCCGCGGCAGCCAATGGCTGGCTCGATAACCGCGCCGCCGTTCTCGAGGCCCTGTTATCGATCAAGCGCGCCGGTGCCTGCGCCATCCTGACCTATTCCGCGATCGAAGCGGCTACCTGGCTCGCCGAGTAAGCCTGTGAGCAGCCAGGTTGAGTGATCCGGGCGATACCACGGCTATCGATCGCTACGGGGTCGTCGGCGACCCGGTGGCGCACAGCCGTTCACCGGTAATTCACAAGCTGTTTGCACTGCAAACCGAGCAGCGCATGCAATATGACCTGCTGCGCGCGTCGCCGCAGGAGCTCGAAGATACCCTGCGACGCTTCCAGCGCGAAGGCGGCAAGGGCCTGAACATTACGGTGCCGAACAAGGCCGAAGCCGTGCGCCTGGTCGATCACCTGACCGAGCGGGCCGCTACGGCCGGCGCCGTCAACACGATTAGCTTTCGCGATGGCGAAATGTGGGGCGACAACACGGACGGCAGCGGGCTGGTAAGAGACCTGCTGGACAACCTGCGCATCGGCATCGGCGGCAGTGACATCCTGATCCTCGGCGCCGGTGGTGCGACGCGCGGCATCATCGCCCCCCTGCTCGAGCAGGGCCCTGCCCGCATCATGATCGCCAACCGCACCGTTTCCAAGGCGCAGGCGCTGGCGGAACATTTCTCCGCACTTGGCCCGGTGGAGGCCTGTCGTTTCGTCGACGCCCCTCAGGCCGGCCCATGGCACCTGGTGATTAACGCGACTTCTGCCGGCCTGCATGGCGAGAAGCCACCGTTCCCGGCGGAGATTATTGATCGCAAGACGGTCGCCTACGATTTGTCCTACGGACTTAACCCGACTCCCTTCAGCCTCTGGGCGAACATGCATGGCGCCGCCCGCTCCCTGATGGGCTGGGGAATGCTGGTGGAACAGGCGGCAGAGTCCTTTCGTATCTGGCGCGGCGTCGCCCCCGATACCGCGCCGATCCTCAACCAGCTCGAGATCAGCGCATCGTAACCAGCTCTTCGGCGCTCGTCGGGTGAATGGCGACGGTGTCGTCGAAGTCCCGCTTGGTTGCGCCCATGCGAATGGCCACGGCGAAACCCTGCAACATCTCGTCCGCGCCCTCGCCAATAATGTGACAACCGAGCACCCGCTCATCAGACCCGGCAACGACCAGCTTCATCGATGACCGCTGCTTGTCCTCACCCAGCGCGTAGTACATGCCGGTGAAGCTCGCTTCGTACACGCGCACGCTGTCGCCATGCTGCTCCCGCGCTTCCGCCTCGGTCATGCCGACCGTGCCAATCGGCGGGTGACTGAATATCACCGTGGGTATCGTTCGGTAGTCGAGGTGCCGCCCCGCCATGCCGCCATAGAGCCTGTCCGCCAGCCGCCGCCCCGCCGCGATCGCCACCGGCGTCAGCGCCTCGCGCCCGCAGACATCGCCGAGCGCATGAATGTGTTCGACATTGGTTTGCTGGAAATCGTCAACCGGAATAAAGCCCTCATCGTCCGTGGCCACGCCGGCAGCCTCGAGGTTCAGTGCGGCGCTATTCGCACCCCTGCCGATCGCCCAGACGACAGCATCAAAGCCGCCAAACTGCCTGCCGTCTTCGGCCGTCAGCAGCAGCCCCGCGCCGGTTTGCGCGAGCGCCGCAGGCACGACGCCGGTCTCGAGCCGAATGCCGGAATCCGCCATGGCTGCCTGCAACGCATTGCGCAGCATGGCGTCGCGGTCTCGCAGCACCCCGTCCTTGCGCACCAGGACGCTGGTCTCGCTGCCCAGCGCATTGAAGACACCGGCCAGTTCAACCGCGATGTAGCCACTGCCAACCAGCGCGACGCGCTGCGGCCGCGTTTCGAGTTCAAAGAAACCGTCCGAGGTGATGCCATACTCCGCGCCCGGCAGCTTCGGTACCAGCGGGTAGCCTCCGGTGGCTATGACGAAGCGCTCGGCAGCAAACGTCTCGCCGGCGACTTCGATGCTGTTGGGACCCGTGAAGCGTGCGTGCCCCGGGATATGCTGCACCGAGCGTTTCTCCAGGTTGCGGCCATAAATACCATTCAGCCTTTCGATGTAGGCATCGCGGCGCTGCTTGAGCCCCGCCCAATCGTGTCCCCTCAGCTCGACGTCGAAACCGTAATCCGCCAGGTGACCGAGCTCATGCGCGTGTGACGCCGCATACCACATGATTTTTTTGGGCACACAACCGACATTGACGCAGGTTCCCCCGAGGCGGCCTTTCTCGACCACGGCCACCGTGGCACCGTATTCCGCCGCTCTTTGCGCGTGCGCCAGGCCGCCACTGCCGCCGCCAATTACGATAAGGTCATAATGATTTTTCAAAGGGACGCTCTCCTTGATTGCTGCCGCCATTATAGGCCGTCTGCCTGCCGGGCTGTGGTAACATTCCGCGCCTCGCTGGCTGAGCAAGAGCAACTATGACGAACCCGTTACTCGACACAACATCATTGCCCCGTTTCGGTGAAATTCAAGCCGAGCACGTAATACCGGCCGTGCGCCAGGTGATCGCACAGCATCGCCGGCAGCTCGACGAACTGCTCGTTGGCCCCGTCGGCAGCTTCGACGCGCTGGTGCCGGCGGTAGAAGAAATGAGCCATGAACTCAGCCGTATCTGGTCACCGGTCAGCCACCTGCAATCGGTGCGCAACGATGCCGCGTTCCGGGCCGCTTATAACGAGGCGCTGCCGCTCCTCTCCCAGCATGGGACCGAAGTCGCACAGAACGAGAAACTGCAAAAGGCGTTCGAGGCCGTCGCCGCCGCCCTGGGCGAACAGGATGCAGAAGCGCAGCACAGCCTGGTGAGCCAGGCCCTGCGGGATTTCAGGCTGGCCGGGGTCGATCTGCCGAGCGCGCAAAAAGACCGTTTTCGGGAAGTTGCCCGGGAGCTCGCAACCCTGCAGGCGGCCTTCGAGCAGCAGTTGCAGGACGCCAGCGATGCCTGGGGTTATCACACCATCAACATTCAGACCCTGCAGGGCCTGTCAGAGCAATCGTTGGCGCGCGCCGCTCGCCAGGCCGCGGACCGCGATCTGCAAGGCTGGTACCTGACGCTCGATTACCCCAACTACCATGCCGTAATGACCCATGCGGAAAACCGGTTGCTGCGGGAGACGTTTTACCGCGCCTGGGTGACGCGGGCTTCCGACATGGGAGAGCATCCGGAATGGGATAACTCGGCGAACATCGAACGCATTCTCGCGCTGCGACACGAGCTCGCGGAACTGACCGGATTTGCCAGTTACGCCGAGTACTCGCTGGCGACCAAGATGGCGCCATCGGTTGGCGAGGTTACGCAGTTCCTGCGCGAACTCGCCGCGCGCTCCCGCGCGACAGCCGAAGCGGAGCTGGCGGACATTCGCGGCATCGCGGAGCATCCGCTCAAGCCCTGGGACGTCGCTTTCTACCAGGAAAAACTCAAGCAGGCCCGTTTTGCCGTATCCGACGAGCTGCTGCGGCAGTATTTCCCGGCAGACCGCGTTATCGAGGGCCTGTTTGAGCTTGCCGGGCGCCTGTTTGGCCTTACGCTAGAGCGGCGCGACGATGTGGCCGCCTGGCATGCGTCGGTCGACTATTACGTGGTGCGCGACAGCGCCGGCGAGGCCATCGGCGGCTTCTATACCGACCTCTATGCGCGCACCGGCAAGCGCGGCGGGGCCTGGATAGACGAGTGCATCGTTCGCAAAAAGCTGGGCGGCGAGGCGGTTTTGCCGGTCGGCTACCTGGTCTGCAACTTCTCTCCGCCCGCCGAACACAGCCCGTCCCTGCTGAGCCATGACGAGCTCGTGACGCTCTTTCACGAGTTTGGCCACATGCTTCATCACCTGCTGACGCGCGTCGACTATCCGAGCATTGCCGGCATCAATGGCGTGCCATGGGATGCCGTCGAACTTCCCAGCCAGTTCCTGGAAAACTTCGCCTGGCATTACGAGGTCCTCGAACGAACATCCGGCCATCATGAAACCGGCGAGCCGTTGCCGCGCGACCTGTTCGACAAGCTCGACAGGAGCAGAACCTTTGGCGCCGGGCTCGCGATGCTGCGCCAGCTCGAGTTCGCACTGTTCGATTTTCGCCTGCATACCGAATATGCGCCGGGAACGACCGAACTGCTGGCGCTGCTGCGGGAAGTGCGCGACGAAGTTGCCGTTATCGCGCATCCGGATTACAACCGGTTTCCGCACAGTTTTTCGCACATATTTGGCGGCGGTTACTCGGCTGGCTACTACAGCTACAAGTGGGCCGAGGTGCTGGCCGCCGATGCGTTCGAAGCGTTTATCGAGGAGGGTGTGTTCAACCCGGATACCGCTTCGCGTTTCCGCCGCGAGATTCTGGAGATTGGCGGCAGTCGCGATATCATGCAGGCATTCATTGCGTTTCGCGGTCGCCGGCCGAGCATCGATGCGCTGCTGAAACAATGCGGGATTGCTGCCTGAGCATGAAAATCGCTAGCTGGAATGTGAATTCGTTGAACGTGCGCCTGCCGCATGTCACCGAGTGGCTGGCGGCGCACGAGCCGCATACGCTGGTGTTGCAGGAAATCAAGCAGACGACGGAGGCGTTTCCGGCAGAGGCCTTTGCCGAGCTGGGTTATCACGCCGTCGCCAGCGGCCAGAAAACGTATAACGGCGTTGCCGTGATCAGCCGCAGCCCGATCGACGAGGTCGAAACCGAGTTACCCGGCTTTGCGGATGAGCAGCGCCGCGTCCTCGCGGCAAGCGTCGATGGCGTTCGGGTCATTGACCTGTACGTACCAAACGGCCAAAGCCTCGACTCCGAAAAATACCAGTACAAGCTCAGCTGGCTGGCGGCGCTGAAAGATTTCCTTGGCGAACAGCTGGCGCGCTACCCCAATCTCGTCGTGCTCGGCGACTTCAACATCGCACCGGAGGATCGCGACGTTTACGACGCCGAGAAATGGGGCGAGGACGTGTTGTGCAGCCCGCCGGAAAGGGCGGCCCTGCAGGCGCTGCTCGATCTCGGGCTGGCCGATACCTTTCGACAGTTCGATCAGGCCGAAAAAAGCTTCAGCTGGTGGGATTACCGTGCGGCCGGCTTTCGCCGCAATGCCGGGTTGCGCATCGACCTGATCCTCGCCAGCGCAGCGATGCAACAGGCTTGCCGCGCCAGTTACATAGACCCCGAACCCCGTGCGTGGGAGCGTCCGTCCGATCACGCTCCGGTCGTTGCCGATTTCGCTATATAACATATTCCCGAAATTTGCCCTGCGCAGGACTTTACACGGGTGTATGATAATCTTCCGTCATACAACGACTTGGCAACATAATGCGAGAGCCGTATGGCGGGACGGGGAATGAAAAAAAGCGCTTTCGGCGGGGGCCGGGCTGATGTCCGGTGCCGAACAAGCAGAGAAGAATAATAAGATGATGCTTCAGGATCGCCGCAACGATTATGATGTGACCAACACCGTGCAAGTCAGCGATGCCTCTGCGGTTCGCGCAGCCGTGCGCGAATTGTTCTCGGCAACCTGGCCCGATTATTCCTTCGACAAGCTGTGGCTCGCCTTTTACGATTTCGAACGCCTGTTTACCGGCCGCCTGCCCGGATACCTCGGCTGTGACACCACCTATCACGATCTGCAGCACACGCTCGACATGACCCTGACCCTCGCGCGCCTGGTCGTCGGCTACGAAAGGACTGCCGAGGTGGACGACCGGCTCGGCGGCGCCCGCGCCCAGATGACGATTATCACATCGCTGTTCCACGACTCGGGCTACATCCGCCACAAGGAACGCGACGCGGAGTACCAGAACGGCGCCGAGTTCACCCTGAGCCACGTTTCCCGCAGCGCGGATTTCCTGCGGCGTTACCTGCCGTCGATCGGCCTGTCCAGGGACGTCGCGGTCAGCAGCATGATCGTGCATTTCACCGGCTACGAGGTCGATCTCGATACCATCGAGCTGGACGACCCGCGGGATACCGTCTGCGGCCACCTGGTCGGGACGGCTGACCTTATCGCGCAAATGGCGGACCGTTGTTACCTGGAAAAATGCCGCGACCGGCTGTATGGCGAGTTCGTTCTGGGGGGCATCGCGGTCGAGATGCCGGGGCCGGGCAAGTACCTGGTTCGTTACGAGTCCGGCATCGATCTGCTGAAGAAAACGCCACACTTCTTCAAGGAAGTCACGACCTCGCGGCTCGAGAAGCAATTCAACCGCGCCTACCGCTATATCGAGGTGCTGTTCAACGGCCAGAACCCCTACATTGCTTCCATCAAGAAAAACATGGCGCACTTGCAGCGCCTGCTGGATAGCGAAGACTGGTCGTTGTTAAGGCGCCAGCCTCCCTGCTTCGTCAGCGTCAAGGACACCGAAAACAAGGTAGCTCGCCTGGTGCGTGACCAGCTGCAGTCGGTATCCGGCGCGTTCCGTATCGACGATCAGCCCAGCCTCGCGATGATTGGCGGCTGACTCAGCTCAAAGCCAGCCTTTTCGTTTGAAGTAGAGCACGAGCGCGACGCCGAGCGCAGCCAGCGTGGCCACAGAGAACATGAATCCCGACGGGTTGTCCGTGCCCGGCAAACCGGCCACATTCATGCCAAGCAAACCGGTGACAAACGTCAGTGGCAGGAATACGGCGGCCACGATCGACAGCAGGTACATGCGGCTGTTCTGTTCCTCGACCACGCGATTGAGCAATTCCTCCTGCGCGACGATCGCATGCTCCCGGGTCAGTTCGAGATCTTCGATATAGCGCGTGATATGGTCGGCTTCCTCGCGCAACCGCTGAGCCTCAGTCTCGCTCAGCACGTCCGGGGGTTGCCGGTGCACGCGATCCAGGGCGTCTCGCTGCGGCATCAGGAAACGGCGAATGGATGCCGTTTGCCGCCGATAGGCCGCCAGCGTCGTGCGCAGCTCGTAAATATCCGCTTCTCCGACAGTCTCTTCCACCTCTTCCAGGGCGTCTTCGATCTGCTGCACCACGTTACCGATACGCCCCGCCAGCCGCTCCACCAGCATGATCAGGAACTCGCCCGGCGTCTTCGGCCCGCGCTTTGATTCGAGCTCGTCGCGAATGTCGGCAATCGACAAAACCCGCCGCCGGTGCGACGTTATGATCAGGTGCGCAGAAATCCACAGGCGTACCGCCACCATGTCATCCGGATCTGCGCCGGGGTTCATGTTCACGCCGCGCAAAACGATGACAAAACCGCCTTCCATGTCCATGCTGCGCGGCCGCGTCTCGCCCGCGCGAAGCACGCTGAGGGCGCGCTTGTCGATGCCGCTGTCTTTTTGCAGCCATTCCATTGCCGGCTTGTCCAGCTGGCTGATGTCCAGCCAGACCAGGCCTTCTTTGCCGATGCCTGGCACGTCCCGGGGAGAATCGAAAACGGTTGCGCCGCCCATGCCGTCCAGCCGGCAGACGTAATCGAAAGGCGTGGTATTGATTTCCATGATTCCAAACCCCTGCAGGTCTTATTTTTCCAGCAAGCGAACCTCGATCGGCCTTGCCGAATCCAGGTGCACATCGCGCTGCGGAAACGCAATGACAATGCCGGCCTCGTTGAACAGCTCTTCAATCCTGAAGCGAAGCTCGCTGCGAATCAGCCGCAACTCTTTTTCGCTGAAGACCTCCGACCAGAAATAGGCATCGAATATCAGCGCGTTGTCGCCGAAATCCTCGAATATGACTACCGGTGCCGGCTCGGTCTTGCAGCTTTCGTTCTCGTCAATGGCCTGGCGAATCAGTTCGGCCACGCGCCTGACCGGTGACCCATAGGCCACGCCGACGCGAACCGTATTGCGAATATCGCGATCGACCAGCGTCCAGTTGACGACTTTCTGTTCCAGCAGCTGGCTGTTGGGAACGAGAATATGCACTCCATCCGTCCTGCGAATGCGTGTCGACCGATTACCGACCTTTTCGATAACACCGTGAGCGCCGTCGACCTCGACAAAATCGCCGATGCGAATCGGCCGCTCCAGCATCAGTATCCAGCCGCTGATGAAGTTGTTGATGATGTTCTGTGCACCGAAACCCACGCCGATCGCTACTGCGCCGGAGATAAACGCAAACGCGGTCAACGGTATGCGCAACAGGCTGAGCGCCGTCATCAGGACGACGAGCAGAATCGAGTAATAAACGATGCGGCGTATGGCGGAGACCGCGTCCGGGCCGACGTCGGTTGCGTTAAGCCGGCGCGTGATCAGGCGGTCGGCAACTTTCCCGGCGATGTAGCCGAGCAGCAGGACAAACAACACGAGCACAATCTGGCTGACAAAAATGCTGCCGCCATCATTTAGGTTAACCAGCGGGTACCGCCAGATGGTCTCAAACTTGTCCCACATGCCCTGTCACTCCTTTGGCACCGGTCGCATGATCAACAAGCAGCGCGCGACGCACGGTTGCGGCAAGCACGAATTGTCCAGCATTTCGCCGCAAATACAACATCGGCCGGCGCTAGCGCCGCCGCCCGCCAGGGCGCTCCGCGGCCTGCGCCTCGCTGACCCGCAGCGGCCGGTCGTGCAACTTGCTGCCGTTCACGGCGGCGATGGCGGCATTCGCCTCGCCGACATGCGGCATATCGACAAAACCAAAGCCGCGCGATCGACCCGTGTCGCGATCGATGACAACGCGTGCCGCGCCGACCTCGCCAAAACGCGCAAACGCGATCCTCAGGTCATCCCCGGTTGTTTTATAGGACAGGTTGCCGACATAGATTTTCATGGCGCTCCGATTACGGTTCAGACCAGTTACTCGCGCGAGGACCGCTCGCGCTCCTGTTCGTGGGCCAGCAGCGCGGTTGACTGGACCCGCGTCAGGCGGCGCTTGGCAAAAAAAGTAGCAACCGCAACGGCGCAGAACGCAAAAATCACGTCAACGCCACTGATCGTGCCGGTAACGAATGCCTCGAGCGACTCGGGCGTCAGCCCGGCAAACACCTCCAGGATGCTGCTGCCACTCGCGCTTGCGGTCAGGCTCAGGGCCACGACGAAAATACCACTAAAAGCCGCCGGAAACGCCAGCGCCCCGGCAATCAGCGGAAAACGCCAGTCGAGACCCAGGCCCATGCGCTGCACGCCATAGCCAATCGCCACCCCCTGAACGATCGTCATCCAGGGAAATACCCTGTCGAGCAACACGGCGCTGTAAGCCCAGGCCATATGCACGAGGACCAGCATCGCCAGGCCGCCAAGCAGCCCACGAACGACTGACTGCGCCGCGATCAATTGCTCCGGCGATGCCTTGGGACGGGGCGCAAGGCCGGGGTGGCGCGAATGTTTTTGCTGCAGGCGAAACATGGTTGCGGTTTCCGGGGCTGGTCTATTCCGCTTTCAGCGAGTCATGCGCGACCGGCGTCACTCGGCTTTGTAATCGTTTTCCAGGACGCCTTTTGCCTGCAGCGTTTTGATGAGTTTTTCAACCCTGATAAACGCCACGACTCCGAGCAAACCAAAAACAAATGCCGCTGCTTCCATGATCGCTCCTTGCTCTTTCCGTTGGCCCGCTGATGACTATTCGACAGTGACCGATTTGGCGAGATTGCGTGGCTGGTCCACATCGGTGCCCTTCAGCACGGCTACGTGATAAGCCAGCAGTTGCAACGGGATGGTGTAAAGAATCGGTGCCTGCAAATCCTCGATCAGCGCCGGCATGCGCATCGTGTGAATGCCGACGCGATCGCCGAACTGCACGCGCGGATCCGCAAACACATAAAGCTCGCCGCCGCGCGCGCGGACTTCCTGCAGGTTGCTCTTGAGTTTTTCCAGCAGTTCATCGTCCGGCGCAACCGCGACCACCGGCATGTCCTCGTCGACCAGCGCCAGCGGTCCGTGCTTCAGCTCGCCCGCTGCGTAGGCTTCGGCATGAATGTAAGAGATTTCCTTGAGTTTCAAGGCACCTTCCATGGCCACCGGGTTTTGCACGCCGCGCCCCAAAAACAGCGCGTGGCGCTTGTCCACGAAATGCTGTGCCAGGCCCTCGATTGACTCATCCAGCTTGAGCACCTCGGTAATCAGCTCCGGCAAGTCGCGCAGCTGGGCGGTCAGGTGTTTCTCCTGGCGGTCTTCCAGGCCGTTGCGGCGTGCGATCGCAATCGTCAGCATCGCCAGCGCCGTGAGCTGGGTGGTGAATGCCTTGGTGGAAGCCACACCGATTTCCGGGCCGGCGCGGGTCATCAGCACCAGCTCCGATTCGCGCACCATCGAGCTTTCGGGCACGTTGCAAATCGTCAGGGTCGATACGTAACCCAGGTTCTTGGCCTCGCGCAAGGCCGCCAGCGTGTCCGCGGTCTCGCCCGACTGGCTGATGGTCACGAACAGCGTGCCTGCTGGCACGACCGGGTCCCGGTAACGGTATTCGCTGGCGATCTCGACATTGCACGGCACGCGACAGAGCTTCTCGATCCAGTAACGCGCCACGAGTCCGGCATGGTAGCTCGTGCCGCAGGCCACGATGTGCACGCCGCGAACGCTGTCGAAGACAGCCGCCGCCCGCTGCCCGAAGGCGCTGTCGATAACGTGCCCGCCGACAATGCGGTTCTCGAGGGTTCGGCCCACCGCGATCGCCTGCTCGTGAATTTCCTTTTGCATGTAATGCCGAAACTGGCCGCGCTCCGCTGCGTCGGCGGCCAGTTCGCTTTCGCTGATTTGTCGCGCTACCTCGCGGCCGCTGTTGTCGAAAACGCTGATGTTCTCGCGCTCCACCAGTGCAATGTCGCCTTCTTCGAGGAACATGAACTTGCGCGTAACCGGCAGCAGCGCCGCGACGTCGGATGCCACGAAGTTTTCGCCGATGCCGAGCCCGATCACGACCGGGCCGCCGGAACGCGCCAGCACCAGCTTGCCCGGGTTGGCGGTGCTCATGACGGCGAGCGCATAGGCGCCTTCGAGCTCGGCGACGGTATCGCGCACGGCCGCCAGAAAATCGTCGCCATTCCTGAGGTGATACTCGATGCGGTGCGCGATGACCTCGGTGTCGGTATCCGACGTGAAGGTGAAGCCCCGTTCGGCGAGATCGTCCCGAAGCTCCTGGAAATTCTCGATGATGCCGTTATGCACGACGGCAATGCTGTCCCCGGACATGTGCGGATGGGCGTTGACCTCGCTCGGCGCACCGTGGGTCGCCCAGCGCGTGTGGGAAATGCCCGTGGCGCCCTGCAGCGGCGCTTCGTCGAGCGAGTTCTGCAGCTCCTGCACCTTGCCGAGGCGGCGGCGGCGCTCGATCTGCCCGTCCTCCATCACGGCGATACCGGCCGAGTCATAGCCGCGATACTCAAGCCGGCGCAGGCCTTCCATGAGGATGGGAACGACGTTTCTTTCAGCAACCGCGCCGACAATGCCACACATTCAGCAAACCTCCATGAGCCGCGGCCTCGAGTAATACCCACATGCAGCAGGAATCCGGACAGCGAACATTATCTTATCCTTTATCACGACCCGCGCGCCGCTTTTCAGCGCTTGCGGGTCGGTCTTTTCCAACCGGGCACCGTCACCTGCTTCGAGCGCTCGACCGTCAGCTTCTCGGCCGGGGTATCGTGGGAGATCGTAGATCCTGCGCCGATTGTTGCGCCGGCGCCCACTTCCACCGGTGCCACCAGCTCGACGCCGGAGCCGATAAACGCGCCGTCGCCGATGACGGTACGGTGCTTGTTCACGCCGTCATAATTGCAGGTGATCGTGCCGGCCCCTACATTGACGTTCATGCCGATGGTCGTATCGCCGATGTAGGTCAGGTGGTTGACCTTGCTGCCTTCGCCAATCTCGCTTTTTTTCACTTCGACGAAGTTGCCGACCTTGACCCTGTCTGCCAGCACCGCGCCCGGCCGCAGCCGCGCAAACGGGCCGATTTCGCAATCGCTGCCGGTGCGCGCACCCTCAATGTGGCAGTTCGAGTGCACCACGGTATGCGCGCCGAGCTCGCTGTTGCGCAGCAGGTTGTTCGACTCGATGCGCACGCCGTCGCCCAGGACAACCTCGCCCTCGAATACGGCGTTAACGTCGATGAACACATCGCTGCCGCAACGCAGGGTGCCGCGGATATCCACGCGGTCCGGGTCGGCAAAGCCGACGCCCTGGGTCATTAATTCATCGACCAGCCGGCGCTGCAATGCGCGCTCGGCCTCCGCCAGCTGTTGCTTGTCGTTGATACCCATAACCTCCACCTGGCTGTCCGCCTGCACGCCGTGCACGACGCCTTCGTTCGCGGCCATGCCAATGACATCGGTCAGATAATACTCGCCCTGGCTGTTGTTGTTGTCGAGTCCCGCCAGCCAGGCCTTCAATTTCGTTGCCGGGCAAGCCATGACGCCCGTATTGATCTCTCGAATTTGCCGCTCGGCAGCGGTTGCGTCGCGCTCCTCGACGCTGCGCACGACCCTGCCATCCTCACGCACGATGCGCCCGTAACCGGTCGGGTTATCGACCTCGACCGTCAATAGCGCCACGCCACCATTCGCACAGGCGGCCAGCAGGCGCTGCAGTGTCCGGGCGCGCAGCAGCGGCACATCGCCATACAGCACCAGGACGAGGTTTTCGTCGGGCGTTTGCGGCATGGCCTGTTGCACCGCGTGACCGGTACCCAGCTGCTCGCTCTGCAGCGCCCAGCGGAGCTGGTCGCCGGCGAACGCCTCGCGAACGGCCTCGCCGCCGTGGCCGTAGACAACACAGATATCGCTGGCGCCAAGCGCCTCGCTGCACTCGACAACGTGGCGTAACAGCGGCCGGCCCGCCAGCGGCTGCAGGACTTTCGGCAGCGCCGAGCGCATGCGTTTGCCCTGCCCGGCGGCGAGGATAACGATACTGATTGCCAACAACTAACTCCCTGTCCCGAAATGCTCGTGCATGATACCGCATTCCTTTCATGATGTTCGCGGCCCACATGCGCCCCTGGCGCTGGCTCGCCGCTGTGGTCCCGGCAAAAAAAAGACCGCTCGTTGCGGCCTTTTTTTCTGCGCCGGTGCGACCCGTTAGCCGCGTTTGCCCTTCAGCTTCTGGGCCGCGCGATAGCGCGCTTCGGCTTCTGCCAGCTCGGCCTGCGCCTGGGCGAGATCCGTTTCCTCGGAAGCGCCGCGCAGGGCTTCTTCGGCGGCCTGCTTGGCTGCCAGGGCCGCGGCTTCGTCCAGTTGCTCGCCGCGCAATGCCGTGTCGGCCAGCACCGTGACAAAGTTCGGCTGAATTTCCAGCATTCCACCGGTGACGTAAAAGAAGTGTTCTTTGCCGTCCGTATCTTCGACGCGTACCTCGCCGGGTTTCAGCGTCGTCAACAGCGGCGCATGCCGCGGTGCAATGCCCACCTCGCCCATTGATGCCGGCGCAAACACCATGTTGGCGGTGCCGGAAAAGATTGCTCCTTCTGCGGAGACGATGTCGACCTGGATCGTTGCCATGTTTGTCGTCCGGTTGTCTGCTCAGGAATCTCGCTTACTGCATCGTCTTGGCTTTCTCGACAGCCTCGTCGATCGAGCCAACCATGTAGAACGCCTGCTCCGGCAGGTGATCGTAATCGCCATTGACGATGCCGTTGAAGCCGCGGATCGTTTCCGCCAGCTGCACGTACTTGCCCGGCGAACCGGTGAAAGTTTCTGCAACGAAGAACGGCTGCGACAGGAAGCGCTGAATCTTGCGCGCGCGGGTCACGACCTGCTTGTCGTCTTCGGACAGTTCGTCCATGCCCAGGATCGCGATGATGTCCTGCAACTCCTTGTAACGCTGCAGCACCGCCTGCACGCCACGCGCACAGTCGTAATGCTCCTGGCCGATCACGTTCGGGTCGAGGATGCGGCTGGTCGAGTCCAGCGGATCCACGGCCGGGTAGATGCCAAGCTCGGCAATCTGGCGTGACAGTACGAGCGTCGCGTCAAGGTGAGCGAAGGTCGTTGCCGGCGACGGGTCGGTCAGGTCGTCCGCAGGTACGTAGACGGCCTGGAACGAGGTGATCGAACCGGTCTTCGTCGACGCGATACGCTCCTGCAACACGCCCATTTCCTCGGCCAGTGTCGGCTGGTAGCCCACCGCGGACGGCATGCGGCCGAGCAGTGCCGATACCTCGGTTCCGGCCAGCGTGTAACGGTAGATGTTGTCGATGAACATGAGAACGTCGCGGCCCTCGTCGCGGAAAGCTTCGGCCATCGTCAGGCCGGTCAGCGCGACACGCAGGCGGTTGCCCGGAGGCTCGTTCATCTGGCCGTAAACCAGCGACACCTTGTCGATAACGCCGGAATCCGTCATTTCGTGGTAGAAGTCGTTGCCCTCGCGAGTACGCTCGCCCACACCGGCAAACACCGAGTAACCCGAGTGCTCATGCGCGATGTTGCGAATCAGCTCCATCAGCGTCACGGTCTTGCCGACGCCGGCGCCGCCGAACAGGCCAACCTTGCCGCCCTTCGAGATCGGCATGATCAGGTCGATGACCTTGATGCCGGTTTCGAGCAGCTCGGTCGCAGCCGCCTGTTCTTCATAGGTCGGGGCCGCACGGTGAATCGGCATCGAAATTTCTGCGCCGATGTCGCCCTTGTTATCGATTGGCTTGCCCAGCACGTCCATGATGCGACCCAGGGTTTTCTCGCCGACCGGCACGGTGATCGGCTGCCCGGTGTTGCTGACGGCCATGCCGCGCTTCAGCCCCTCACTGGAACCCATCGCGATGCAGCGCACGACACCGTCGCCCAGCTGCTGCTGAACCTCCAGCGTGGTATCGACTTCATCAATGATCAGTGCGTGGTAAACCTTGGGAATTGCTTCGCTCGGGAACTTTACGTCCACGACGGCGCCAATAATCTGCACGGTTGTTCCTGTGCTCATGTTCTCGGTCCTCTAACCTACTAAGGCGTTGCCGCCCTCGTTAAAAAAGTAATCCAGTGTTGTCCTAGTTGGACACGGCGGCCGCGCCGCCAACAATTTCCGAAATTTCCTGCGTAATCGCAGCCTGCCGAGCCTTGTTGTATTGCAGCTGCAGCTTCTCGATGATTTCGCCGGCATTGTCTGTAGCCGACTTCATCGCAACCATCTTCGCCGCCATTTCACAGGCGAAGTTTTCCACGGCCCCGCGGTAAACCTGCGACTCGACATAGCGCATCAGCACATCGTCGAGCAATTCCGACGCATCGGGCTCGTAAATGTAGTCCCAATGTTGCTGCAGCTCATCCGCGGCTACGTCGATTTCACTGACCGGCAACAGCGTGACCACTTCCGGGCGCTGGCTCATCGTGCTGACGAAATCGTTGTGCACGAGGAACAGGCGGTCGATGCGGCCTTCTTCATAGGCGTCCAGCATGATCTTGATCGAGCCGATCAGGTCATTGACCTGGGGCCTGTCACCGAGGTGGGTCGCCGTGCCCAGTACGTTACCGCCCAGGCGCCTGAAGAACTGCACGGCCTTGGCGCCGATCAGGACGAGATCTACCTCGACGTCCTGCTCGCGCCACTTGCGCAGCTCGCCGATGACCGCCTTGAACATGTTGACGTTGAGGCCGCCGCACAGGCCGCGATCCGTGGAGATGACGATAAAGCCGACACGCTTTACTTCGCGCTCGACCAGGTAAGGGTGCCTGTAATCGGGGTTGGCCTTGGCCAGGTGCCCGATCACTCGACGAATGCGTTCCGCGTAAGGACGCGACGCTTCCATCTGCGCCTGCGCTTTGCGGATCTTGCTCGCCGCGACCATTTCCATCGCCTTGGTGATCTTCTGCATGTTCTTCACGCTTCGGATCTTCGTGCGTATCTCTTTTTCACCAGCCACGTTTGCGTACCTGTTCCTTAACTCGTGCGTCCGTCAGTCAGTGTCGCTTAGTAAGCGCCCTTTTCGGCAAAGCCATCGCAAACCGCCTTCAGCGCGGCCTTGATGTCGTCGTTGTAGTCGCCCGTCGCGTTGATCTGTTCCAGCAGCTCGCCGTTGCTGGAGCGCGCGAAGTCGTGCAGGGCGGCTTCGAAGTCGCCGACGCGGATGACTTCGACGCGGTCCAGGTAACCCTCGTTGACGGCATACAGTGACAGCGCCATTTCGGCTACGGACAGCGGTGAATACTGCTTCTGCTTCATCAGCTCGGTGACGCGCTGGCCGCGTTCCAGCTGCTTGCGCGTGGTCTCGTCGAGGTCAGAGGCGAACTGCGCGAAAGCCGCCAGCTCGCGATACTGCGCAAGCGCGAGGCGCACACCGCCACCCAGCTTCTTGATGATCTTGGTCTGTGCCGCACCACCCACGCGCGATACCGACAGGCCGGCGTTAATGGCCGGACGGATACCTGCGTTGAAGAGGTCGGTCTCGAGGAAGATCTGGCCGTCCGTAATGGAAATTACGTTGGTCGGCACGAAGGCTGAAACGTCGCCTGCCTGCGTTTCGATGATCGGCAGCGCGGTGAGCGAGCCGGTCCTGCCCTTGATCTTGCCACCCGACACTTCCTCGATATGCGCTTCGCTGACGCGCGCGGCGCGCTCGAGCAGGCGGGACTGCAGGTAGAAGACGTCACCCGGGTAGGCTTCACGTCCCGGCGGACGACGCAGCAGCAGCGATACCTGGCGATAAGCCCAGGCCTGCTTGGTCAGGTCGTCGAAAATGATCAGCGCGTCCTGGCCGTTGTCGAGGAAGTACTCGCCCATCGACGTGCCGGAATACGGCGCGATGTACTGCATGGCCGGCGAGTCAGCGGCGGCAGCGGCAACCACGATGGTGTGCTCCATGGCGCCTACTTCCTCGAGCTTGCGGACAACGCCCGCGATCGAGGAGGCCTTCTGGCCGATAGCAACGTAGATACACTTAATGCCCGTGCCAACCTGGTTGATGATCGTGTCGATTGCGACAGCGGTTTTGCCCGTCTGGCGGTCGCCGATGATCAGCTCGCGCTGGCCGCGGCCGATCGGCACCATCGAGTCGATCGCCTTCAGGCCGGTCTGTACCGGCTGCGATACCGATTTGCGCGAAATGACACCCGGCGCAACTTTTTCGATCGGCGAAGACTGGGTTGCCTCGATCGGTCCCTTGCCGTCGATGGGGTTGCCCAGCGCATCGACAACGCGGCCGAGCAGCGCTTCGCCCACCGGCACCTCGAGGATGCGACCGGTCGTCTTGACCGTATCGCCTTCCGAAATGTGCTTGTATTCACCAAGGACCACTGAACCGACCGAATCCTGCTCGAGGTTCAGTGCCATGCCGAAGGTGTTGCCCGGAAATTCCAGCATTTCACCGTAACGCGCGTCGGCCAGGCCATGAATGCGGACGATGCCGTCAGTCACCGCGATAACGGTACCGACATCGCGCGCTTCGGCGCTGGACTCGAATTTCTGGATACGCTCTTTAATCAGCTGGCTGATTTCAGAAGCTTTGAGTGACATTTTGCTTTCCTCTTTAAGCGATCAGTGCACTGGTCAGGCCCTCGAGCCTGGCGCGCAGTGATCCATCAATTACAACGTCGCCGGCGCTGATCACAGCACCGCCAATGAGGTTCTCGTCCACTTCGGTCTGGAGGCG
>DATCZF010000199.1:0-8959 GCA_036526055.1 Woeseiaceae bacterium | reverse complement strand
AGCCGCTTCGCCAATCGCGCTGAGGGCAATATTGTCGAACTCCGCTTCGCCATCGTGCACCCGCCGCACGAGACGATTGAGGGCCGCAGATACCTTTACGCCCCTGTCGACATTTGCGGTATTGGCGCTGCCGTGCAGGGTGTGACACGCCCGGTATAATTTGTCCGTCACGGTAAACGGCGGACCGCCTTCTGCACAGGCCGCAATATACTCGTCCACCGTCGCCAGGTGGGCCTCGGTTTCCTTGGTAAAAATATCGAGCAGGACGGGATCCATTTCCAGCGCCGGCACCGCTTCCGCGTCGCTCCGCCGCGTTACGGGCGCCAATTCCAGGATGGCCGCATTCGGGTCGCCATCGGCGAACGCATTGGCCCGCGCGACAAACAGGTTCACGTCTGCCGTCACCGGCGTCCCGGCCTCGAGTTCTTCAATGAGTTCTGGCACCACGGCCGCGGCGGCGATAATGAAGTCGATCATGGGCGGCGTGCGCTGCAGCGTCTGGTTGATCAGCCGGTTCAACAGATTCTCTACGGACCAGGCATATTCCCCGATGCGTTCCGCGCCCACCATTCGGCCACTGCCCTTCAGCGTATGGAAAGACCGCCGCACCGTTATCAGCGCCTCCATATCATCGGGCGCCGACTGCCACTGAGGAAGATGACGGGCGATTGACGCCACCTCTTCCTTCGCTTCCTCGATAAACAGCTCCAGCAACTCGGGATCGATGCGCTCGTCGCCCGTCGATATGACGGAAAACGGCAGAACCTCGGTGGATACGGCGGCAACAGCGACTGCTTCCTGAGGAACTTCTGCAGCAAGATCCGCGCGCGCAGGTTCCTCGCCGGGTACCACCAGGAACCTTTGGTCCAGCTCTCCCAGCACATCGAGACAGGCTTCCGCGTTGTCCAGCATGTACCAGGGTTCGCGACGCCCGGCCATCAACGTTTCCATGTAATACTCAACGCTGACGATGGCATCCGCGAGGCGATCGAGCTCCACGGCTTGCAGCCTGGACGGTCCACCGCCCGTGAGGGTCAGTTCGATAACCTTGCCAATGCGATCGATTACGCCTACCGCACGTGCCTTATCCAGCATCAAGAGCGCGGCCTTGATACCGCGCAGCAGCGCCGGAACGCTGTCGAGCGAGCGTGAATCGCCGCGGCTCGCTACCGCTTCGCTGATCGTCTCCTTGATGCGGGCGAGATTGATGATGCTTTCCCGCAGCACGGCCTGCGTGACCTGCTGGTATTCACCGTCCTCCGGGATGCTGTCATCGGCGTCAGGACCGGAGGCGCCAATCGGGGAAATTAGCCGAACAAGCTGTTGATCGAGACTGTCCTCGACGCGCAAAAGTGTTGACGCAATATCAATCAGCACCTGCTGTTCGGGCAGCGACTTGTCTTCGACCAGTTTTCTCAGCCGCTCCATTTCGCCATCGATATCGCCGCGCAAGCCGCCAAGACCGAGGACACCGAGTGTGTCGCTGATTTTTCTGAGCATTTCGAGTTGCGGAACCAGGTCAGCCGACTGCTTCATACCGGTCCGTACATAGATATCCAGCACATCCTTGACGCGACCGAGATCTTCCTTGATGGCGGCTGCAACCGTCTTCATCAGCTTTATGCTGGGCGCTGACAGACTTTCCCGCGCGAATTCGACCTGCGCGTCACCCGGCAACAGCTCGGACAAGTTGAATGCCGAACGGATTGCGCTGACGCGCTCGCCGCTCGTGCTGGATCGGGCGACGTAGTAAAGCAGGTTATTCAGCAAATCCTCGATGGGGTGAGCATCAAAGGCCGACTCGTCCATGTCGATGAGTCGCTTGATTTGCCGATCCGTCTGTCCCATCAGCCGCTTGAGCGATATCGACGTTTCCAGGCCACCGTTACGCAGCGATTCGAGGACGCCTCCGACTATCCACCATAGCTGGTACATGTCTTCACGGGTCGCGCAGCGTTCCAGCTCACGAATGACTCGGGACAGGTTGTCGAGATGCATCTCCGGGTTGGCGCCGTTCAGCCAGCCCAACAGGGCCAGCTGAAACTTCGGCCGCAACTTGGCGGCGACAACGGCGGGACTTTCACCGCTGCTCTGACGAGGCCCCTGTACCTCGGCCTTGCGATTGGGTGACAGGTTGAGTAATAGCAGCGTGCCTTCCGACAGGAGCGGCTGGCCGCGGGCAGCACGCAGGTCATTCAACATCGGCAGCAACACCAGCGCGATATCCCGGCCGCCGCCAAGCAGGCTTTCGATATACGACGGCAGCTGCACCATCGCGCGGGTCAGGGCATTCAGTCCATCCTCCCTGCCCTTGCCGGCGCGCAGCCCGGCGAGGTAGTGGCAAATAGCTTCCATCTCCTCGGCAAGCAGCGCGGCACCATACACCTGGCAGATACGCAAAGCCCCGCAGGCTTCGTGCAAAAGCTCTCCGCACTTGAGCATGGCGGTCGCGCCACCGCTGCCCTCGATACTGTCCTCGAGTGCAACATGCGCTCTGTGCAGCGTTTCGCTCAGCTCTTTGCTGACGATCGACAATGCGCCAAGCGCCGCCTCATTCCCCGGGACGGAATCCTGTACCAGCTGTGTTCCGGTCTCGCTAGTCATTAATATCCTGGTTCGCGTCCTTTTCCCGGCGTTTGCGGTTAAACCCTATTCGAAGGCTCGGCAGAGTTTCTGAGCCATCCTGCGTCGGCAACGTAAAACCATCGACTGTGTTGCGCAGTTGTGACGCCAGTTCCGACAACTTGGAAATCGATGCCGCTGTTGCCGCCGTCGCCTTGCGCGTCTCTTCGGTAATTTCCTTGAGCAGGGTCGTGCGCCGCGTTACATCGGCGGCCGCACCTGCCTGCTCGCGAGCGGAGCCCGAGATATTCTGTACCAGGCTCGCAATCTGGTTTGACACCTGCTCGATCTCATCGAGCGCTGCACCGGCGTTCTCGGCGAGAAGCGCGCCGCCAACGACATCGGTAGTGCTGCGCTCCATCGAAACGACGGCCTCATTGGTATCGGCTTGAATGGTGCGTACCAGCACCTCTATCTGCCGTGTTGCATTCGTCGAACGCTCCGCGAGTCGCTGCACTTCATCTGCAACCACTGCAAAACCGCGGCCAGCTTCGCCCGCCATTGACGCCTGTATCGAGGCGTTCAACGCAAGAATGTTCGTCTGTTCCGCAATGTCATTGATCAGTTCAACGATGTTGCCGATTTCCTGCGAGCTTTCGCCGAGTCGCTTGATGCGCTTCGAGGTTTCCTGAATGGTCTCGCGAATCGTGTTCATGCCATCGATCGTGCGACGCACGGCTTCGCCACCCTTGTGGGCGACGTCTACCGAGTGCCGTGCGACGTCGGATGATCTTTCCGCGTTACCCGACACTTCCTCGATTGATGCAGCCATCGACACCATGGAGTCGGCAGTAGCCGCGATCTCCCGCGACTGGTTTTCCGCTGCGCGCTCCATGTGCGCGGCCGAACTCTTGGTTTGCTTGGCCGCGGAGTCCACCATGATGGAGGTCTCGTTGATCGTCAGAACCAGTTCCCGCAATTTCTCGATCGCGTAATTGATCGAATCGGCAATTGCGCCGGTGATATCTTCGGTCACCGTCGCTTCGACCGTCAGGTCACCATCCGCAAGGCTGCCGAGCTCATCCAGCAAACGCAGAATTGCACGCTGATTCTTTTCGTTTTGTTGCGCCTGGGCTGCCGAAGCTTTCTCGAATACGGCAACCCGGCTGTAAACGACAAACAGTCCCAGCAGTACGAGCAGGGCCAGAGCCAGCAGGCCTGGCGCAAGATACGGATGCATCAGGAAGGATGGCAAACGGCCTGCCGTTCCCGACAAGCTGGCGCGTAACGATGCAGCGGCCGCCTCCCTGAGCTCATCGAGTGAGGCGCGCGAGCTGGCGACCGCGGCTGCCGATTCACTAATCGCATAAACGGACGCTTCAATACCAGTCAGGGCGTCCCTGACCGGCTGCAATATGCTGTCACGTGCGGCATCGCTGAGCGCGGCAATATTGAAATCGCTTTGTTCACCGGCCAATGCCGCGGTAACGGCCAGCAGATACTGAAAATCCTCGATCAGCGCACTCGCCAGTTCGTCGGCGTTATCATTGCCCAGCAGGCTTCGCGCCCGGACCGAAAAGCGCTCGAGCCGATGCTGGAATTCAAACAGCACCTCGCTGTCGCCGGAAACGCTGAACAACTCGTTGCTGGTTTCCAGGACCCGCGGTGCGCCGTCATTGATAACCTGCACAGCTGCCGCGGCGTCACCGACGGCCTGCTGCTGCTGCAGAATTGCCTGTCCGGCATCGTGCAGGACCTGCCATTCGGGATGTCTGACCTTGATGAAGGATAACCGCGACAATTTTTGCAGGTCTGCCTGCAACTCGGTAAAGCCGTCCGCGTCTCCCGCCAGCGCCGCACCCGCGTGCAGCGGAATGGCCTGCGACAGCACCGCATACTCCGCCTCGCCACCGCTGAGCCCACCTGAGCTGCGTGATTGCAGGTAGCTTGTTGCTGCGGCCATCAACAGCAGCACCGCCAGCGCGACAGCCAGCAGTGTAAAGGATGAAGACCGATTTGATTTCTGCGCCATATCGCTATTTCAACTCAAGTATTTTCTACGCCCGCAGGCTAGTCGTCAGCCGCCTGCAAAAATGAACCACTCTCGATCAGCTCGTGAAGATTGAATATCGGCCAGGTTTCCTGGCTGCGCTGGAAGGCCCCGTCGAGATAGCGGTCACATCGCAACATCGTTGGCGACCATTCAACGACCTTTTCCGCTTCCATGAATCGCCTGAACCCGAGGACTTCGTCCACCACCAGGCCGGCCGGGATTTCGCGATGATTGACCGATATCACTCGCGTCGTCCTGCGAATTCGAGTGCGACCACTGCCGAGAAACAGCTTCAGGTCAACCAGCGGCAACAGATGCCCGCGCAGGTTGGCGATGCCGAGCAACCAGCGCCTGGAGCGCGGCACCCGGGTGATCGATTCGGGAATCATCAGGACTTCGCGAACCTGGTCTCGCGGCGCCACGAAGTGCTCGTCTTCCACGCGAAAGCCAATACCGACCCATTCTTCGGGCAGGGTCCCGCTGCCGCGGCCTACCGCGGCAACCCGGCTGCGTCGTTCGAGTTCCCGCAAGAGCTCGAAGGGCTCTTCAACGAGGGTCGCCAAATCCACCTGGTCTGCCATCTATTCGCCCAGCACCGCGTGAATCTTGCTCAGCAACTCCCTGGGAGCCACCGGTTTGACCAGGTATTCCGCTGCGCCCTGGCGCATACCCCAGATTCTGTCGGTTTCCTGGTCCTTCGCTGTGATCATGATGACCGGAATCTTGGCGGTCGCCGGGTCCTGGGTCAGTTTGCGGGTTGCCTGAAAGCCGTTCATGCCCGGCATGACAACATCCATGAGTATGCAGTCCGGCAGGGTGAGCTTGGCCTGCTTTACACCTTCCTCGCCGCTGTCGGCAACCAGCGTTTCGAATCCGCCCTTTTCGAGCGTCTGCTGCAACATGTGCAACTCGGTCGGCGAATCATCGATTATGAGTATGACTGACATCAGGTCTGTAGCTCCATTTACGCCGTTTAGCCAAGCTGGGTTGCAATAGCCCCCAGGAGCTCGTCTTTTGTGAACGGCTTGGTCAGGTATTGCTCGGAGCCGACAATTCGGCCCCGGGCCCTGTCAAACAGGCCATCCTTGCTGGACAGCATGACGACCGGCGTATCTTTGAAGAGTTTGTTGTGCTTGATCAGTGAGCATGTCTGGTAGCCGTCAAGGCGCGGCATCATGATGTCTACGAAAATAAGGTCGGGCTGGTGGTCTGCGATCTTCGACAAGGCGTCGAAACCGTCAACCGCGGTGAAAACTTCACACCCTTCCTTGGACAGCAAGGTTTCCGCCGTACGGCGAATGGTCTTGCTGTCGTCGATAACCAGTATTTTCAACCCACTCAGACTTGTGGATGAGCTATTTGACACGAATATTCCTCACTCGTTTGCGCTGCGGCGACATCGAGCGCCGTGCTCCCTGCCTCAACGACC
The DNA here is from genome assembly GCA_036526055.1 of Woeseiaceae bacterium. Classification (GTDB taxonomy): domain Bacteria; phylum Pseudomonadota; class Gammaproteobacteria; order Steroidobacterales; family Woeseiaceae; genus JAHEFE01. The sequence goes on along the minus strand of DATCZF010000199.1, from coordinate 2,915 downwards.
CCTAAACATAATACGGGAAGATTGTCTTGTACCATATTGGCCAAAATGCCGCTACGACATGGTTCATTTCCGGCGCAAACTGCATTCTGCCGGCCTTTTTAAGATCACCCCGAATTACTGCGGCCAGGCCACTCCCGCCCGAGCGCGTGCCATCGCAATCGGCGCCTGCCTGCCCAGCGGCTGTATGGTAACTGCCTGCACCGCGGTATAGTTAGCAGTCGAATGCGTCGGCGACCGGTTTCTTGCGGGATAACGGTCTGCGGAGTCCAAATAGAGGTAGCAAAGCCATGAGCAATCTTCGGCTCGGTGTCGTCATGGACCCGATCGAAAGGATCAAACCCGGCAAGGACAGTACGTTCGCCATGATGCTGGAAGCCAGTCGCCGCGGGGCCGAGATCCACTATATGGAGCAATCCGATATGCGGCTGCTGGCAGGCGTCGCATCGGCGACCACGACCCGGCTGACCGTCAGGGACGACCCGGACTCGTGGTTTGAAAAAGGCGCCAGCCAGGAGGTCATGCTGGGTGATCTTGACGTCATCCTGATGCGCAAGGACCCGCCGTTCAATATGGAGTATGTCTATACGACGTATATCCTGGAGCGCGCCGAACTGGCCGGCGCCTTGCTCGTCAACAAGCCGCAAAGCCTGCGTGACATGAACGAGAAGGCTTACACCGCCTGGTTTCCGGAGTGCTGCCCGCTGACGCTGATTACGCGCTCGATGGGTGAGCTGCGCGAATTCCTGGCCGAACACGGACACATTGTCGTCAAACCGCTGGATGGAATGGGCGGCCGATCCATATTTGTCGTCAAGTCGCCCGACAATAATGCCAACGTGATTTTCGAGACCCTGACGGAAAACGGCACGCGCTTTGCGATTGCGCAGGTCTACATTCCCGAAATTGCCGCTGGCGACAAGCGTATCCTGGTAATCGACGGAGTCCCGGTGCCTTACCTGCTGGCGCGCATTCCGTCCCCCGGTGACAACCGCGGCAACCTCGTGACCGGTGCCAGGGGCGAAGGCAGGCCACTTGGCAAGCGGGACGAGTGGATTTGCGAGCAGGTTGGTCCGGTGCTCAGGGAGCGCGGCGTGTTATTCGCCGGTCTCGACGTGATCGGCGACTACCTGACGGAGATCAACGTCACCAGTCCGACCGGTATTCGGGAAATCGACAAAATCTTTGACATCAATATTGCCGGATTACTGTTCGACGCGATCGAGCGACGCCTGGGTCAGGGAGAGGCCGTTTGACGAGGGCCTTGTCACTGAGAGCGCTGCTGTTACTCATCGCCCTGCTGCCGGCCTGCTATCAGCCAAAACAGGATTTTCGCCAGCAGTGGTTCATTTTTGGCACGCAGGTCACCGTCGAGCTGTTCGCAACCAACCGCGCCCGGGCCCATGCCGCATTCGACCATCTCGATCAGCTGTTCAGGGAATGCAATGAGGACTGGTATCCCTGGGCGACCCTCAACGGACCGGCAAGGGGCGAGCTGGCACGAATCAACCGGGCGATTGCCAACGGCGACGCGATCGTGGCATCGACGGAGACTGCGGCGATCATTCGCCGCGCCAGTGAAATCGAGCGTCTCAGCAACGGCCTTTTCAACCCGGCGCTTGGTGCGCTTAGCGAGCTGTGGGGCTTTGCCGACATGGGCAGGCCCTGGGACGGCCCGCCTTCGCCGGAAGCAATCGCAGCAATACTGGCAACAGCGCCCTCGACGGCTGCCATCCAGTGGCAGGATGATGCCCTCGTTTCGGCTAATCCGGGAATCGTGCTCGACCTGGGCGGTATCGCCAAGGGCGCGATTCTGCAGCGCACGAGGGTCCTGTTAAAAAGTCTCGGTATCCGTAATGCCATCATCGATCTGGGTGGCGACCTGGTCGTGCTCGGCAAAAAGCGCGGTGACCCGGTCAAGGTTGGCATTCGCGGCCCGCTCAACGATGCCCGCCTGCTGGGCGTACTCGGCGGCACCGAATTGGCCAGTGGCGAAGCGGCGGTCACTTCCGGAGATTATGAGCGGTTTTTTACGCGAGATGGTGAGCGCTACCAGCACATTCTCGACCCGCGGGACGGCCAGCCGGTCAGGCATACCGCCCTGGTGACCGTCATCAGCGAAGACCCCCTGCTCGCCGACGCGGCCGCGACGGCACTCCTGGTGGGTGGGCCAGAACAATTTGACGCGCTGGTCATGGCGCTGGGAATCGAGGCCGCCCTGCTCATCAGCGACAAGGGCGAGCGCATCATGACGCCGGCGATGCAGCGACGAATTCGTTGGGTGGGCCAATGATGGAGGCCAGCTTGCTGCAAGCTGGCGCTGTTACAATACCGGCATGGCAGCGACACTGACAGAAATCGATTTGCAGGCGGATGGCAGGGCCGACCGCCTGCCGCCTATGCTGTTTCTGGCGGCACTCGCCCATGGCATCCTGATTCTCGGCGTCACCTTCAACATGGTGCTGATGCCGGAAACAACCGATGCCATTTCGCTTGAAGTGACGATAGTCGCAGATCCCACGAAACGCGTCGTGCGCCCGGAGAATGCGGCATACCTGGCGCAGGCCAGTCAGCGCGGTGGCGGTAACACCCGCGAGGACGTGAGGCCCAGCGCGCCTGCGGAATCGAAGGCCGCAATCGACAACGTCGGCGACGTTCGTGGCGACCGCTTGCTCGATGCCAAGCCGCACGAACAGACGGCCGACCAGCAACTCGCAACGACCGCCGAGACCGCCCGCCGCGTGAGCGAAGCGCTGCGCGACCCGCCGGCTACCGATGCCGCCACGGCCATCAGGCTGGAGTCCGGTGTCACGCAAACCTTGCCATTGCCTCGCGATCAGGATGCCACGCTGAAAATCCGTGACGAGGATCTTCGCCAGCTTGTCATAGCCGCCGATACACAGGAGTCCGTCGTCGCC
>DATCZF010000198.1:0-2913 GCA_036526055.1 Woeseiaceae bacterium | reverse complement strand
GCTGCCATCAGCGCCGGGTCAGATCCCCCGACCTGCAGGGCCACCGGGTGTTCGAACTCGGCAAAATCGAGCAGTCTTTCGGCGTCGCCATGGGCCAGTGCCGCCGCAGTAACCATCTCCGTGTACAGGCGTACACGTGGTGATATCAGTCGCAGGAAATAACGACAATGGCGGTCGGTCCAGTCCATCATGGGCGCGACGGACAATTTGTAAGCGGAGTCTGGCAATGTATTTTCTATTCGTCGGAGAGTTAGGATGCCTGCCGGTTACTGTCCGGCAGGCATCACGGTACATGACTAGCCGTGCAATTTGGCGATTGTTTGTTCGACGACGGCCAGCGCCTCGTCGAGGAGCTCGTCGCCGATCGTTAACGCGGGCAGGAAACGAATGACGTTGGCGCGCACGCCGCAGCTCAGCAGGATGACCCCCTGCTTCGCGGCCTCGGCAACGATCGCCTTGGTCAGGTCGGGGTCGGGCTGGCTGGCATTCCCGTCCCTGACGAGTTCGATAGCCGCCATGGCCCCCGTTGCGCGTACGTCACCGACACAGTTGTGGCTTTGCTGCACACGGCTTCCCCAAGCCCTGATCTTTTCGCCGATATGTATCGCCTTGTCGCACAGTTTTTCGTCCTCGATGATATCGAGCACCGCAAGACCCGCGGCACAGCCCACCGGCGGCCCGCCGTAGGTGCCACCCAGCCCGCCAGTTGCCGGCGCGTCCATGATCTCGGCCTTGCCGATGACGCCCGACAGCGGCAATCCGCCCGCCAGGCTTTTCGCAACCGTCATCAGGTCAGGCTCGATACCGGCGTGTTCGATCGCAAAGACCTTGCCGGTGCGCGCGAAGCCGGTCTGAATTTCGTCGGCGATCATGACGATGCCGTACTGGTCGCAAATCTCACGAAGCTTTTGCAGAAAGTCGACCGGGGCCGGGTAAAAGCCTCCCTCGCCTTGCACCGGCTCGATGATCATTGCCGCAACCTTCTCGGGCTCGATATCCGACTTGAAGAGACTTTCCAGCGCCGCCAGCGACTGCTCTGCTGTCACGCCATGGTAGGTGACCGGAAACGGCACGTGATAAATGCTGGCGGGAAACGGGCCGAATCCGGCCTTGTACGGCGTGACCTTGCCGGTCAGCGCCATGCCCATCATGGTGCGGCCGTGGAACGCGCCGGAGAACGAAATCACTCCCGTCCGTCCGGTGTGGTACTTCGCAATTTTTATTGCGTTTTCAACCGCTTCGGCGCCGGTGGTCAGAAAAATGGTTTTCTTGGGTGTCGGCCCGGGCGCCAGCCTGTTCAGCCTGTCGGCCAGCCGCACATAGACTTCGTATGGCGTTACCTGGAAACAGGGGTGACAAAATGCCTCGACCTGCGCTTTAACGGCAGCGACCACTTTGGGGTGGTTGTGCCCGACGTTAGTGACGGCGATGCCCGCTGCGAGGTCAATGTAGCGATTTCCCTCGACGTCCCATATTTCCGCGTTAAGCGCCCTCGCTGCAAACACGGAATGCATGATGCCGACCCCGCGTGGCACGGCATTTTGACGCAATTCCAGCAATTCTTTATTGGTTGCCATTATCCAGACCCCGAAATTCCACTGATCAATTATCCCGGCCGCCGGGCGGCTAAAACCCGTCCTGCATGCGGCAGCGGCGCAATGCTAGCGATGATTTGCCGAGTTTGCCACGCAAACCGAAGAAATTTTGCGCAAAAATCCGGCACAAACGCGACCGCCGGACACTATTTGCGCTATGATTTGCGCCCCAAATTCGAAGGTACAGCTTGATGCGCGACATGTTGCAGTTTTATATCAATGGCGAGTGGGTCGACCCGGTCGAACCCAAAACCATGGAGGTCATCAATCCGGCGACGGACGAGGTTTGCGGGCACATCAGCATGGGATCCGCAGCGGACGTCGATCGCGCGGTTGCTGCTGCCGTCGCCGCCCAGGATAGCTTCGGGTCAACGAGCCCGGCGGAGCGCCTCGAACTACTGCAATCCATTCTCGACGTTTTCGCGACTCGTCATGACGAAGTGGCAGAGGCCATCATGGATGAAATGGGTGCGCCGTGGAAACTGGCAAAATTTGCCCAGGCTGCCAGCGGACCACAGCATGTCGCGGCTGCCATGAAAGTCCTCAAGACGTTCGAGTTCGAGGAAAGGATTGGCACCACTCGCGTTCTCAAGGAGCCCATCGGACCCTGCGCGCTTATCACGCCCTGGAACTGGCCCATGAACCAGATCGCGGTCAAGGTGGCACCTGCCCTGGCGGCAGGCTGCACGATGGTACTCAAACCCAGCGAGATCGCCCCGTTTGATGCCATGATTTTCGCCGACATTCTGCACCAGGCCGGCGTTCCGGCCGGTGTCTTCAACCTGGTGAATGGCGACGGGCCAGTCGTTGGCTCCGCCCTGAGTTCACATCCGGATATCGCCATGGTCTCCTTTACCGGTTCGACACGGGCCGGCGTTGCCGTGGCGCAAAACGCGGCACCGACAGTCAAGCGGGTGGCCCAGGAACTTGGCGGCAAATCGGCGAATATCATTCTTGACGATGCCGATTTCCCCAAAGCGGTTACCAAGGGTGTGCGCGGCTGTTTCGAAAACAGCGGGCAATCGTGCAACGCACCGACGCGCATGCTGGTGCCGCGCGAACGCATGGATGAGGTCATCGAAATCGCCCGCAGCGTTGCCGCAAAAACGGTCGTTGGCGATCCGCGCGCGGAAGGCACACACATGGGGCCAGTCGCGTCAAAGGCTCAGTGGACTAAGATCCAGGGACTGATTCAATCCGGTATCGACGAAGGTGCTACTCTGATTACCGGCGGCACGGGCCGGCCGGAAGGACTGGACCGCGGCTGCTACGTAAAGCCGACCATTTTTGCCAACGTTACCCGCGACATGACGATCGC
>DATCZF010000197.1:0-4980 GCA_036526055.1 Woeseiaceae bacterium | reverse complement strand
CCGGCACGTTGACGTCGCCACTCGTTCCCTGGAACACCTGCGGCGCCTACATGGCAGCCACGCTGGGTGTCGCGACGCTGGCTTACCTGCCGTTTGCGTTTTTTAACCTGATCAATCCGCTGGTGTCGATCTTTTACGGTTACACCGGGTTCACGATCAAGCGGCTCGACGAAGACGAGCTTGCCGCGAACGCCTGATCGAGGAAATCAGAGTAAGGAGCGGGTAAGCGCAGCGAGTTCAGCGAGGACCGCCTCTGAAACCGCGATAATCGGCTGCGGCTGCGCATTCTCCATGCGCGTAACGCGATTGCCGGTGGCAATGGCCACGGTAAACGAACTGGTATCGATATCCGCGAGTTGCTCGAGTTGCCCCGGCAACAACGGCGCCGTGGTACCGATGATACGCACCCTGTCATCCGGCTTGTCGCCGCCGCAGGTCAGCACCTCGACCTCGTAAGTTCCCGCCTTACCGAACGTGGCCTGCACGGGCCACGCCACGGCGTCAGCCTGCGCTGCACCGGTCAGCGCGTCGAGCAATTCCTCGCGCCAGCTCTCGGGCAGCTGAACCTCGACACCGTCGAGCCCCATGCAAAGCGGCGGCCAGCCCTGGTCGAGCGGTGCCTCGACGTCGCGCCGGTCGGCCAGCGCCATGCCGGCATCATAGATCTTGCCGAGCAATGCCGTCGGGCAGACAAACAGCGGCGCAGACGTCGTACGAAACTCGTCTACCACACCGTTGCCCAGCAACGCGCGATAGCCGTGACGCGCACGATATGCCACGAAATATCTTCCCGGCGGTGCGTTCCACCCTTCCATCATGACAGCGAGGCAATACGGTGTTTCGACTCGCTTAAACATCGGCGTTCTCCCCTGCTGTCGCTTCCGCTTCAAACAGGCGCCCATGGGCGTGCATGATTTCGCGCGTGCGGTTCAAGGGTAGTGCCGGTACGCGTGTGCCGTTGATACCTACCATGTCGGTGGCCATGCACAACGCGTTGATGATGCTTTCCTCGACCGCTTCGCTGGCGGCCTGCAATAGCGGGCCGAAATCGAACTGTTCCACTGACCGCAGAGGATATGCTTCGCCTCGCCAAAAAACCTCGCGCGATACCGGGTTGCTGGTGGAGAACGCGAGCGCGAAATCGCCGCTGGCATTACCGGAAATGCTGCCGGTCTTCGCCAATCCGTGCGTTGCGCGCCTGGCGATTCGATCCAGCTGATGGCTGAGCAACGGTGCGTCTGTCGCGATAATCATAAGAATCGAGTTGAGGTCACCGTGACCGTCTTCGGCAAGCGGCAACTCCTCACCGACGGGAACACCGTCTATCCGGAGCAGGAAGCGATCGCCATGGTTCGCCTGGACCAGCGCTCCCACGGTGTACTCGGGGCCGTTATCATCGAGCCGGATTCTTCGCGAGGCCGTGCCAATGCCGCCCTTGAAGTCATAGCAGATCATGCCGGTGCCGCCACCGACAGCCCCCTCTTCGACCGGACCGCCCGCGGCACTGTCGAGGGCATGCTTTACGTGTTCGCCATGCACATGCCGGCCAAGTATGTCGTTCAGCGAGCCATCCCAGGTTTCTCCGACCACGGGAATGCCGGGCGGCAGATCGTCATTTGGCTGCAACTTCAGCAATTCGTCGTAGACCATGCCGACGCTCGACGTGTTGGTCAGGCAAAGCGGCGATGCAAGCACGCCCATCTGTCGAGCCTGCAGCATGCCGGACAGCTCGCCGTTGCCATTGGGCGCATCGACGCCGCAGGGCAGGTACTCATTGACGATGTTGCGGCTTGGCCAGACGGCCGTCACGCCTGTGCGCACCGGTCCCGCGCCGATCTGCAACTCGCCGTCGCCGCGAATGATCGTGCTGTGACCGACTTCCACGCCGGCAACATCGGTAATCGCGTTCCAGCGCCCGGTCGGCAGGTAACCAATGCGAATACCCATTTGGCGTGCACGCACCCGCCCGACGATCGGATTCTTCGACAAGTCCACGCAAGCCCCCAGTAGCGGCAATGACCCCAGTTGTATGAATGTCCTGCGGCTAAATCCCACGTCAGCTGTTCCTTTCCTGATCCGCCTGAATGCGCCGATTGTAGCCGACGGCCAACACTCCGCAGCAACACTGCTTTCGCATTATGCTGCGCTTGTTATTCGATCGTGAAAACATCCGAGACCGCGAGCGATTCGTAGCCATCGTCTTTCATCAGCCGAATCACGTAGTCGCCGGGCGGCAGCGGCCAGCCCCACTCGGCATTGCTGTCATCCAGCGTAAGCTCACCTTCGGGCAGCGACTTGATGTAGGTCCAGGCCTGGCCGTCTTCCAGGTTATCGCCACCATCGACGGCAAATGCCGCGACATAATCGTTGCGATAGCCGGGCGCATTGCGCCAGCTCACCGGGATGGGTTCGCCGACAGCATAGGCGCGCGGCGTTACGGCGATCTCGGGGACTGCATTGGCTGCGAGGACCCAGAACTCCCAATGCATTTCACGCATGTCCTCAGCAACCAGGTCCGCACGGTAATGCCCCACTCGTGACGCAAGGTCCGGAAACTCCCTGGCGCCCCTGCCCGCGACGCCCTCTTCGCTGATCGGCTGTTGCTGGCCATCCGCATCGATATGAAAAACGCGCAGTTCAGCGGGCGCGCGCGTGTTGAAGGTCAGTGTCGGCGTTTCTCCCTCGCGATAGACCCGCAAATTGCCGGTAAGGAATTCCGGCACTGCCGCCGGCACCACCGAGAAGGCGGATACGACCCCACGGTGGTCGCTCGGCCACGGCATGACGCTGATGGTGACGCCGGGGCCGTCTTTCTCACCGACGAGCTCGCTGTTGATTACCTCCGCCGGACCTGCAAACCAGAGGAAATCGATGCGATCCTGCGCATCATTTTCACCCGGCGCATATTCCGGCAGCGGCGGCCGTCCCGCCCACCAGGTCAGGCCTGGATGGCTTTGCGGGTCCGGATGCGCTTCTCGCCACGAGTCGCGAAAACCGGCCGCGACGACGGCGCGGCTCACCGGCCAGTCAACCGCGTAGTTCAGGAAGGGCCTGCTGCCGACCATGACGTCAGTCCAGTCGGTGAAGGGTGGGGAATTGAAGTCTCCGGTCAGGAACAGGGGAATGCCGGCTGCCGCCAACGGCGGGAGCACGTCGAGATGCGGAAGAATCCAGGGCAGGCGTACTCGCCGCTCCAGTTCCAGTACGTCCTCCAGGCTGCCGCCATCGCGCACCAGGTCGGGGCCATACGGGTCGGACGGCAGGTGTACGTTGCCAATCGCGACGACCCTGCCCGGCTGCACCTCGACCAGCACATAAAAGCCATCGGCACCGGGCGGATCGATCAACGGAAACCGGGAAATAACGTAAGTCCGCTCGTCGTAGTGCCAGCCCAGCTCACCGGCAAGCCGCCGCAGGTTCCCTTCGGCTTCCTGGATACCGACGATATCGGCACCCGAGAGCCGTATCGCTTCGATTACGTTATCGAAGCTGACGTGCGTGCCGCCCCACTCGATATTGAAGGACATGACGCGAAGCTGCTGCGGTGCATCGGCTGCATCCGGCTGCTCACTGCTTTGCTGTCCGCAAGCGACCAGCATGGCGCAGGCCAGCAATAGCAGTGTGCAAACAAACGCGTTCGTTCCCGCTGATTTTTTCATTAGCACCAACCTCGTTTTACTGTGCCGTTGTGTTTTCTCCAGGCTGCTCGCCCATCTCTCCCTGCATGGCTTTGTACAGCGACGGCGGAAATTCGATCGGCCCCTGGTTTTTTGGGTGACGCGGATGAATCGGCGCATAAAATTCGCGTATCGTCGCGATATCCGTGGCCGGATCGCCGGTCAGCTCGATCAGTTTGACGAGGCCGAGCGTTTTGGCCTTGTAATCGATGAAGCCCATCATGACCGGCACTTTTGCGCCGAGCGCGATTCGGTAAAACCCGGTGCGCCAGTATGGCTTCCAGCTACGCGTTCCCTCGGGCGCCATCGCGAAATACAGGTCGTCGTTTGCCGCAAACTCGTCGAGCGCTCTTTGCACGGCGCCTTTCTTCTCGGCGCGATCGACAGGCACTGCACCCAGTGCTGCCAGAAGATTGCCCAGCGGCCACCAGAACAACGTGTGCTTGGCGAAGAATCGCAACTGCAGGCCGACGGCAATCTTGAAAACAATCAGCCAGAACCCGTCCCAGTTCGAGGTATGCGGAGCGGCGATCAGCACAGCTTTCTTAACCGGGGGAAGGCCACCGACGATGGTCCATCCACCGAGCCGTAACAGGCCATGCGCAATTTTGCTGAGCATCATCGAGCGACAATGTCACAGCATGAATCGTGGGGCAATGGGTGTGTCACGGTATGACGATTTCGAAATTGGAATCCGGCTTGTCGAACAGCGTGAAAAACCGGACCAGCGCGAGTTTGTCGCCGTCGTAGGAGAGATCGTCCGACATGATCGCATCGAATGCGGCCTTGCCACCCAGGCTGAGCCTAAGCCACGCTTCGCGGGTGATTGTCAGGGAGCCATTTGCGTTATCGTCAGGCGGAGCCTCGTTGAAGCGCAGTACCGCGTTGTCGAGAACGACGACAAAGTTACTGCCGACGTCGCTGAACGTGAAGTTAAATGCCAGGCGTTCACCATCCGCCTTCGGGCCGTTGAGCCGAACCGCCAGCGCGGCGAGCAGGCGATCCGCAGGTGTGTGTTTCAGAAACTCGATGGAACCCAGGATTGAGCTTTGCTCGAACTCCTGGCCGATGCGCAGTTCCTGCGCGGCCGTGAGGTAATAGTCGCGCCAGGGGCCCGACTCCGCCTGGTAGCCCATCTGCTCGTAGGCGCGTGCCAGCAATGCCCTGGCCGCAACGTTACCGGGCTCGGCCATCACCAGGTGATTAAGCACCTCGGCAACCCAGCGGTACTCGCCTTTTGCAAAAGACGCTTCTGCCTGCTGCAGGACGTTCTGTGCGCCGCCCATGAACTGCACGTAGCGCT
>DATCZF010000196.1:0-3432 GCA_036526055.1 Woeseiaceae bacterium | reverse complement strand
ACCCGATCGAGCTGATGCGCGAGCGCTTCGGCGAGGATTTTTATATCGTCAACTTTCAGGACAGCGACGAAGCCGACCGGGTATTCGCAGCGAACCCCGAGCACTTCTTTCGCGTCGTGATGCGACGCCTGCCCATACGTCGCGCACTGTTCAGGCTTTTGCCCCGTAAATACCGAAGCTTCAGTTTCCTCAGGTCGCTGTCAAGCTCGCGAACCCACGGTTCAGACCTGATGCCGGACGAAGACCTGGCCTTCTTTATCGATGCTTACCGTCGCGGCGGGTTCAGCGGACCAATAAACTGGTACCGCAACTGGTCTCACAACTGGCGCACGACTGAGGGTGTCGAACAGCGCGTTCGCGTCCCCACACTCTTCGTTGCCGCCGATGATGACGTCCTGATTTCACCCCGGCAAATCCGGGCAATGCGGCCGCATATCGACGATCTCGAAAGTCGCACGATACGCAAGTGTGGTCACTGGACGCAGCAGGAACAGCCGGAAAAATTCAATCGCCTGATGCTTGCCTGGCTGCGGCGCCGATTCCCGCCGCAGGAAAGCTGATTCAATGCACGACAGGGTTCGCCGGTGTTTCTTCCTCATCACCAAACATCGCGTGATCGAATACGTGAATCAGGTTATCCGGAGTCTGCGCGCCCACGACGAATACCCTGCGGTTGATCAGGAAAGCAGGCACGCCGCGAACGCCGCTCTTGCGCGCTTTTGCCTCGGCAGCGAGGACTCTTTTGCGAGCAGCCCCCGAATTCAGCGACTGGTCGAGGCGCTCACGATCGATCCCGTGACGGGCAGCAATTTCGGCAAGCACGGCGCGTTGCCCGATGTCACGGCCTTCGCTAAAAAACGCCCGGTAAATGTCTTCCGCCAGCGCCATCGAATTGCACTTGGCTTTTTCACCGAGTGCCATAAGGCAGTGCGCGTCCACGCTGTTGGGGACACGCTTGATTAAATCAAAGCGAAACTCAATACCCTCGGCTTTGCCCAGCCTGGTCAGTTGCTCGAGTACCGGCTCCACGCTGGCACGATTCCCAAACTTGGTTTCCAGGTAACGACCAAACTCCATCCCGCCGGCCGGGATCGCCGGGTTCAGCTGAAAGGGATGCCAGTGTATGAGCTTCGGCCCCTTGACCGCTTTCAGGGCCTCTTCCAGCCGCCGCTTGCCCAGGTAGCTCCACGGGCAAACCAGATCGGCAAATATGTCGACCTGCAGCGCGGCCGGCAGTTTGCGATCCAGTGGTGCAACAACATGGAGTAACGATCCGCTCATTTTATGAATTTACCTTTAGCCAGTAGCCCATCCGTCCAGCGGACCCGAGTGCCTAGTCATTGGGGCTGTCGGCCCCATTTCAATCCCGGCCTGCCAGCTCTCAGTCAACTTTAGCGGATTGGAGCTGAACGGGAGCTAAAAGTTTTAGGCAGGACGCGACCGGCAACCCGCAGCATGGGCTGGCAATGCCACTTTTTTTGCATTTTTACGGAAGTTAGACGATTTTAAGCTCTTTTTAATGCCTTTTAGTCGAAATTCGCGGATGCGCAAAACCTCGGCTACAAATTGTTACGAAAAAGTCCCTGACAACTGGCAACAATTCCGGCATTTTGCCGGTCACCTTGTCTAAAGCCCCTGCGATCACACCGGAGAGAAACGTGCGCGACAAATTCAGCAACGACATTCGCTGGTATGACATCACCGATCAACAGGTCTACCTGGATCGGCGCAACCTGATGCGCGCGGCGGCGGCAGCCGGATTCGCGGCAGCGCTGGGACCGCTGGCACCTGCCTTCGCAGCGCAGCCGGGGCGCGGCCAGCTGGGTCCGCTCAAACCCAGTCCGTACAGCACGCAGGAAGCAGCCAACAGTTACGAGGACGTGACGACCTACAATAACTTTTACGAATTCGGGACCGCAAAAACGGATCCGGCGCGCAACGCCGGCAAATTTCGAACCCGGCCCTGGACAGTGCGCGTGACCGGCAATGCAGAGAAGACCGGCACCTTCGACCTGGATGATTTCATCCAGCCCTACGCACTTGAAGAGAGGATTTATCGCCTGCGCTGTGTCGAGGCCTGGTCGATGGTCATTCCCTGGGTAGGCATTCCGCTTGCCGATATCGTGCGCAGCTGCGCGCCGCTGTCCTCTGCAAAGTACGTTGTGTTCGAAACTTTAAACGACCCGGTGCAAATGCCCGGGCAGCGTCTGCCCGTATTGCAGTGGCCCTATGTCGAAGGACTGACCATGGCGGAAGCCACCAACCCGCTCAGCATCCTGGCAGTCGGCGTCTACGGCGAGCCATTGCCTAACCAGAACGGCGCGCCGCTCAGGCTGGTGGTGCCCTGGAAGTACGGATTCAAGAGCATAAAGAGCATCGTCAGGATTCACTTTTCGGAGAAACGACCGAGAACGTCATGGGAGCTTGCCGCACCTCACGAGTACGGCTTTTATGCCAATGTGAACCCGGAAGTCGATCATCCGCGCTGGAGCCAGGCGCGCGAACGGCGTATTGGTAGCGCTTCCGCGGGCGGCGTGCTGCAATCGCTGTTCAGCCAGGACAAGCAGCCTACTCTCATGTTCAACGGCTACGGCGAGTATGTTGCGGATCTTTACAAGGGCCTGGACCTTCGAAAGAACTTCTGACCTTCAATGCTGCAGCGGCCAACCACAGGACCTCACTGATTAACACGACGCAGGCAATTCGCTGGGTTGGCAAGCCGGTCACCTTTATCGCGTGCCTCGTTCCGACCGCTATCCTGGTTGCGGAGCTGTTCGGCTATGGCGGTGGCCTCGGCGCCAACCCCATCGAAGAGATTCAGGATCGCTTTGGCAACTGGACGCTACGGATGCTTGTCATCACGCTGGCCATTACGCCCATGAGGCACCTCACCGGTCGGCCATGGGTATTGCGATTCCGGCGCATGTTCGGGCTTTTCGCCTTCTACTACGCGCTCATGCATTTCCTCACATGGCTGGTTCTCGACCAGGACCTGAACCAGCAAGCCATCATCGAGGATATTGCCGAGCGGCCCTTCATCACGATCGGCTTTGCGGCATTTCTGATCCTGTCGGTGCTGGCGGCGACGTCGACAGCCGCCATGCGGCGCCGGCTGGGGCGCAATTGGCAACGCCTGCACTACGGCGTCTATGCAGCCGCGATACTGGGTACCTGGCATTACTGGTGGCAGGTCAAACAGGATTTCACCGAACCGTTAATTTATGCGATCCTGTTTGCCTTGCTGTTCAGCTTCCGATGGCGCTCAAAAACGAGAAAAATGGCCGCAAACCAGCCGCACGGGTCATCAGGCTGAAACAGCCGGATTCAGCAGCGATACTTTTGGACAGCAGAATTACAGGAGGTGAAGAAATGACTTTACCGCCCAGCAATTTTTCAACAGCACTTCTGCCAGCCATCCTGCTTATTTTTGCC
>DATCZF010000195.1:0-9909 GCA_036526055.1 Woeseiaceae bacterium | reverse complement strand
TGAACACCGGCAGAAAACTCAGCGTGATGATCAGCAGGGAAACAAACAGGGCCGGACCAACTTCGACCGCCGCGTCGGTAATAATCGTCCAGCGGTTTTCTCGGGTTATGCCACGCCTTTCGATGTGTTTGTGGACGTTCTCGATCATTACAATCGACGCATCCACCATCGCACCGATGGCTATGGCAATACCGCCCAGCGACATGATATTGGCATTGACTCCCTGCAGTTGCATCACGATAAACGCGGCAAAAAAACCGACCGGCAGGCTGAGAACCACGACTGCCGAAGACGACAAGTGAAACAGGAATACGGCGCACACGAGGCCGACGACAATGAACTCCTCGATCAGTTTCTCGGTCAGCGTATTCACGGACTCGTCGATCAATTCCGCGCGATCATAAGTCGTTACGATTTCGACGCCATCGGGCAAGCTGCGCGACAGGCTTTGCAGTTTCTCCTTGACCAGCTCGATCGTGCGCGAGGCATTTTCGCCGAAACGCATAACGATGATGCCGCCGACGACCTCGCCCTCACCATCCAGCTCCGCCACGCCGCGACGCATTTGCGGACCGAGCTCAATCGAGGCGACATCCCCAAGCATTAACGCAATGCCGTCCGGCGTAGTTCCCAGCGGTATTTGCTGCAGGTCGCTACGGCCTTTGAGATAGCCGCTGGCGCGCACCATGTATTCGGCCTCTGCGATCTCAATTACAGAGCCACCGGTCTCCCCATTACCGCGAATGATGGCTTGCTTGACCGCGCCGAGGGGAATGCGATACGCCTGCAGTTTCGTGGGATCGATGACAACCTGGTATTGACGAACCATGCCCCCGACGGTAGCCACTTCGGCCACCCCGGGTACCGCCTGCAACTCGAACTTCAGAAACCAGTCTTGCAGGCTGCGTAACTCCGCAAGGTCGTGGCGATTTGTTCGATCGACCAGTGCGTACTCGAATATCCAGCCTACGCCGGTAGCATCAGGCCCCAGCGCCGGTTTGGCGTCGGACGGCAGGCTTCCGCTCGCCTGGCTAAGGTACTCGAGCACTCGTGATCTCGCCCAGTACAGGTCGGTACCTTCTTTGAAGATCACGTAAACGTATGAATCACCAAAGAACGAATAACCGCGCACGGTCACTGCCTGAGGCACCGCCAACATCGCCGTTGTCAGCGGGTAGGTCACCTGGTCCTCGACCACCTGCGGCGCCTGTCCGGGATACGACGTCTTTATGATGACTTGCGCATCGGACAGGTCGGGCAGCGCGTCGATCGGTGTAGAGCGAATGGCATAGGCTCCCCATACGACAAATATCGCTGTGCCCAGAAAAACAAAAAAGCGGTTATGAATGGACCAGCGAATCAGATCGGCAATCATGTTCAGTGCTCCATATGCTCATGATGAGCGTGAGAGTCGGCTTCGGAATCCTCGTCGTCACCAGCACCATCTGCTGCATCGTGACCGGTTGCCGGGTCGGAAAATCTTTCCAGCGCGGCCGTAATACTGGATTCCGAATCGATCAGGAACTGGCCCGAGACGACGACCACGTCGTGTTCTCGCAGACCCTGGAGAATTTCGACCCGCTCGCCGGCTTCAATCCCGGTCAGGACCTGCTGCGACTTGTAGCGGTTGTTGCCGATAGACAGGACAACGCGATCCGCGCTGCCACCACGAATAACGGCCTCGCGTGGCACGTGGAGGGACTCTTCGAGCGCAGCGATATCCATCACGACCCGGCCAAACATATTTGGCCGCAGCCGCCCATCGGGATTCGGTAACTTCAGCCGCAGTTTCAGCGTGCGCGTCTTCTGATCAACCTCCGGGTATACGTAATCCAGGCGGGCACTGAATGTCTGCCCCGGAAAAGAATCCAGGAAGACCTGCGCCTCCTCGACATCGTCAATCCACGCGGCCTGTTTTTCGAAGACCTCGGTTATGACCCAGACCGGATCGAGGCCAGCGAGGGATAGCAGGCGCGTTCCGGGCGTCACATAAGCCCCTTCGCGAATATCCATAGTCAACACGACTCCCCCGCTGTTTGCGCGCACGACCACCGTTCGCTCAGGCTCCCCGGTTTTGGCAATGCGCTCGGCCAGTCCGGAATCCGCGCCTAGCGTCAACAGCCGCCGCCCCGAGGCCTGCACAATCGACTCGGCACCGTGCTGCAGCGCGGCCAGGTATTCTTCCTGTGCAGCCACCAGCGCCGGCGAATAAATCGCAAACAGGGGGGCGCCGGGAGCGACAGTCTCGCCGATAGCCCTTACCCACAGCTGTTCCACCCAGCCATCGATGCGCGTATTAACCTGGGTTGCCTGATTTTCATCATATTGGACGTAGGCCAGGCTGTTGATCTGGCGCGGCAGACCGGAGCGGATGGCGTGCGCGGTGCGGACGCCAAGATTGTTAACTACGGTTGGGTCGATTTTAACGACGCCAGCCTGCGCATCGATATCCTCGGCATACACAGGCACCAGGTCCATGCCCATCGGGGACTTGCCCGGTTTGTCACGTCTGTAGTTAGGATCCATCGGCGCCTGCCAATAGAGAACTTCTCGCTCGCCTGCCGCAGAGGGCGCCGAGTCAACAGCGCTCTCTTCCTGGGAACCCAGGTAAAACCAGCCGATCCAGCCAAGGAGAATTGCAATAATCACCCATAGAAATTTGTTACTCATGACTGCGCCCCTCCAAGATTGACCAATGTCGCATAGGCTTTGGCTTGCGCCACCTGTAACCGGACCAGCTCCAGCCGGTCCTCGAACACCTGGACACGGGCCCTTGCCAGGTCGTTGAAATCGCCGCTGTCACTTTGATAGGCCACCAATGCGGCTTCGGCTGAAAACGTCGCCAGCGGCAGCACGCGGTCTTGCTGGGAACGGATTCGGGCATCGAGACTGCTGTAGCTGGTGAAGGCATCCATGAGGATCGCCGAGAGTTGCCGCAGGTTTTGTTGCAATTCCGCTTCGCTTGCCCGGCGCTCCTGCAGGGCTGCGGCGAGCTCGCTGTTTTGCTGCTTGCGCCCGAGAAACGGCAGATCACGAGTGACCTGCAAGCTGACCATATCCGAGCGCGCACCACCGTCGGGGGCTCGACCGGATCTATACCCATAGGTGACGCCAATACTCCAGGCTGCCTTGAACTTCTCGCGGGCGAGGCTGATCGCCTCGTCTCCGGCATCAACACGTGCCGTATCAGCGAGTACTTCGGGATGGCTTCGCAAATTCTCCTGCAGCGTTGCCAAATCGGGTGCCAAGGGGGCCTGAGGCAAAACCTGTGCGATGGGTCTGTAGGCCGCGTCGCCCAGCCAGCGAGACAGGCGAACGCGCGCCTGCGATTCCTGCTGGCGTATCTCTATCAGTCGCAGGTCAAGCTTGGCGAGCTCCAGTTCGGCCCTTACCAGGTCCTGCTGGCCTTTGTGTCCGGCCTCGTAATGGCTGCGCACAACGCTTGCCAGTTCTTCAAGCCAGGGCCTCGTCTCAGCCACCAGCGCTTCAGCCCGATGCCAGTGATAAACATCCAGCCATGCCACCCTGGCGGATTCGCGAACAAATGCCGTGCGACCCGCTGCCCTCGCGCCAAAAACGGTCGATTCCGCCAGGTACAACTGCTTGCGTATTCGACGGCTATCACCGGCCGGCATCATTTGCTGGAAACCGACCTGGGCCATGGTCATCGGCTCCTGGTCTAACCCACCTCCGCTGAGGGGATAATTGGCAATTCCTGCTCGCCATTGCGGAACCGGCAGCTGTTCGGCTGCGTTCGCACGCTGTGCAAGGGCCTCTGCCCGGGCAACAAGCGCGCGTTCTCCGGGTTCCTGCTCCACAGCGAGCCGCTCCGCTTCCCCGAGAGTGAGCGGTAATTCATCGGCGGAGGCCGGCGCAACAAGGAAAAGCAAGGCGAGCGATCCCGCAAGTATGCGAATCGCAGTTACCCACACTGGTATTTTTTTACGGGCTAATGGTCGCCCGACACATTCGATAAACATAGAACACCTCTAAAAACGAATCCGGATTTGGACTGGTTTTGCGAGGCGTCTATTTCAGGTAGCGACAGAGAAGTACCGGGAGCGGAATACTCCCTGCGTGAGCAGTAAATGCTTTTTCGGGTGGTAACAACGATGGCGAATACGATGGCAGACGTGGCACGTACGGACCAATGAAGGCAACTGCCTGCCCCGCATCCATCGAGCGCTTGCCATCTTTTTGGACTGTCCGTGCATCGGTCAGAAATTCGCCGGACTGCGAACAATCCTCGGCCGAAATTTGTTCGTACTGCGGGATCGCGTGACCATGCTCAATGCAATGCTCACTCAGTTGCGGCTGATCCACGTCAGCAAGTGCCTCGATGGCCATGGCACAGGGCTGTAATGTCAGGTTGATCAGAGCCACGAAAAAGACAGCCATTCCCGTTCGGGCACGGCTTCTGATTGCAGCATCTGTCCTGGTCGCTTTACGCATTCCAAACCAACTTTTCCTGACTGAGCACATATTCTAGCGCAAATTCTCCGCACAAAACCGTGACATCTACCTAGAAATCGGGCTTTCGCTCCCGAAAATCCTGCTCCAATGCCTATTTTAGCGGCTCTCAGAGCGCTGAAGGCGAAAAAAACCCGACACCAGCGTCTTAGCCGAGACTTCTCCACAAATGCAAAAGGCCGTCTGAAAAGACGGCCTTTTAGGCATTTGGAGCGGGAAACGCAGCGCGCTCGACTTGGCCAGGAAAATCGCCCCAGTCGGCAGCGCGATGAACCACCCCCTCGTCAACCCTGACACCAACGTCTTAGCCGAGACTTCTCCACAAATGCAAAAGGCCGTCTGAAAAGACGGCCTTTTAGGCATTTGGAGCGGGAAACGAGGCTCGAACTCGCGACCTCAACCTTGGCAAGGTTGCGCTCTACCAACTGAGCTATTCCCGCGCTTTTATCGAGGGCCGAGATTTTAGCCGTACGGTCACGCCTGTCAAGCGTAACAGCGTTTTTTAACTAATTAACCGGGCAAATCACTCCGATTCCGACATGGCAGGCCATGCGGCCCGCAAATAGACGACCATCGACCACATGGTCAGGCCTGCGGCGAGCAGCAACAGACCAAAGCCGATTTCATAGATCTTCAAGCCGAACAGCTCGCGCCCATAAACCATGAAGCCTATGCCAAACATCTGCAGCACTGTCTTGACCTTGCCGCCCATGGAGACGGCTACCTTGCTGCGTGAACCGAGCCCCGCCATCCACTCCCGCAGGGCAGAAATCGCAATTTCCCGACCGATAATGATCATGGCGACCAGCGTCAGCATGCGACGGGGATCATCCTGAACCAGCAGCACCAGGCAGATCGCCACCATTAACTTGTCCGCAACCGGATCCAGGAATTCGCCAAATTTCGATATCTGGCCCAGCCTCCTCGCGACGTAGCCGTCGAGCATGTCAGTTATCGCGGCAACCGCAAAAACGATGGCCGCGATAGGCCGGGCATATTCCATCGAACTGTAAAAACAGATAACCGTGATCGGGATCGCGATAATGCGGATCATCGTGAGGATATTCGCAAGATTATTTCTGACAAATTTCATGGTTTTGCTGAATCACTCACTCAGTGACGTGCAGTTGGTTATAGATCTTTTCCGCAAGATTCTTGCTGATCCCCGACACTTTCATAAGCTCATCGATACCCGCCGACCTCACGCCCTGCAACCCGCCAAAATGCTTGAGGAGATCGCGGCGACGCTTCGGGCCCAGGCCATGAATCGACTCCAGGGGCGAACTTCGTCTCGCTTTATCCCTTTTTTGCCGGTGTCCGCCGATTGCAAACCGGTGCGCCTCGTCGCGCACCTGTTGCAGCAACAGAAGCGCGCTCGAGTCCTGCGGAAGTATAGTAGCGAGCTCTTTGCCTGCCAAGAACAGTTGTTCGGCACCGGGTTGGCGCGAACGGCCTTTGGCGATAGCCACAACCTGGATTACATCCATATCCAGCTCCGCCAGCACCCGCGTGGCTTCGGTCAACTGCCCCTTGCCACCGTCAATAAGCAGCAGGTCCGGCAGCGGCACCTCGCCTTTCTTTATTCGCGCGTATCTTCTGCGCAGCGCCTCGCGCATGGCGGCATAATCGTCCCCGGCCTCTGCGGTTTTGATATTGAATCGGCGGTAGTCGGATTTCAGCGGGCCTGTCGCGTTGAACACTACGCAGGAGGCCACCGTCGCCTCTCCCTGCGTGTGGCTGATATCGAAGCATTCAATGCGTTCCGGCGGTGCATCCAGCCCGAGCCTCTCGGTCAGGTCTTCCAGTTGACGGCGAATGGTCGCCTTGCTCGCGATCTTCAGGGCAAGACCCTGTTGAGCGTTGGTCTCGGCAAGCAGGCGCCAGCGCGAACGATCACCCCTGACGCGCTCGCGTATCCTTACCTGGTGCCCCGCCTTTTCCGCGAGTACTGCCTCGAGCAACGCCCGGTCCTCGGTCGCCTTCTCCACAATGATCTCCGCCGGTACTGCCCGGCCAAGGTAATACTGCGACAGGAAACCGCTGATAATGTCTTCCCGGCTCGCTTCTGCGGCAACTTTCGGGAAATGGTTACGACTGCCGAGCACGCTGCCATTGCGCACGAACAGCACCGTGACGCAGTGCATGCCACGGTCCGCTGCCACACCGATAGCGTCAAGGTTAAGGGCGCTGCCACGCGACATGACCTGCCCCGCCTCAACGGCACGCATTTGCGTTACCTGGTCCCGAAACCGTGCAGCCTGCTCGTAGTCCTGCCTGCGCGAGGCCTGTTCCATGCGCTCAACGAGGTTACCAATAACCTCTTTATTGCGCCCTTCCAGAAAATTGATGGCAGCCCTGATGTCATCGCTGTAACGCGCCTTGTCGATATAGCCCACGCAGGGAGCCGTGCAACGTTTGATCTGGTACTGCAGGCAAGCGCGCGTTCGATTGGCAAAATAGCTCTCGGAACACTGCCGAATCTGGAAGAGCTTTTGTAACTCGTTTATCGTTCGCCGCACCGCAATCGTGTTGGGATACGGACCAAAATACTGACCAGCGCGTTTCTGCGGCCCTCGATGAAACTCGATGCGCGGAAACTCGTCTGCCGTTGAAACGTAGATATAGGGATAACTTTTGTCATCCCGCAAAACGACATTAAAGCGCGGCTTGTGCCGCTTGATCAGGTTGTACTCGAGGATCAGCGCCTCGGATTCTGTATTCGTAAGCGTGACCTCGACATCAGCCATTTGCCGCAGCATCGACACTGTCTTCGGATCAGCCATACTGGGGTTGAAGTAACTCGAGACGCGCTTCCTGAGATCGAGCGCCTTGCCAACATAGATAACCTCGCCGGCGGCATTGAGCATGCGGTAAACGCCCGGGCGGTGCGTTAATCGCTGCAGGAAGGACTTGCTGTCAAATTTGCCGGTTTCTGCTGGCATCACTCGGCGTCAAGGAGTTGCCTGGCGCGGGCGAACACCGCGGCAAACATGTCGTCAGTGAGGCGCCCGGTATTGGTGTTGTAGCGACTGCAATGATAGCTGTCCAGCATTCGCAGGCCGTTACCCAGATCGTGTTCGGCGGCATGGGCAAACTTGAATTCGGCCTGCCTGAGCCCAAGCGTTTTGACGACTGCCCGGTGGGCAATCCCGCCCAGAGCAAGTACCAGGCTGGCGGCGGGCAGCGCGGCTATTTCCGCCGCCAAAAAGGGGTTGCACTGGTTGATCTCTGCCCCAACCGGTTTATTTTCCGGGGGCAGGCATTTCACGGCATTGGTAATTCTGCAGTTCGAAAGCGCCAGCGAATCATTCGCTGCCAGGGATTCCGCGCTCGACCCAAAACCAAAGCGATGCAGCATTTTGTAGAGCAGAATGCCGGCATGGTCCCCTGTGAACGGGCGTCCGGTGCGGTTCGCACCGTGCATCCCCGGTGCCAGGCCAACGATCAGGAAGCGCGCGTTGCGGTCTCCGAATGGTGGAACCGGCCTGCAAAAGTAATCCGGGTACTTCGCCCTGACGTCGTCGAGAAAGTTCGCCAGGCGCGGGCACTGCCGACAGGATGCATCGTAAACCGTGGTCATGGTCGATTACGTTACCGTAAAACGGGGCGCGAGGCAGCAAGACTCGCGCGCCGGCGCTAGTCGTCCATGTGACGAATGACAGCTTCGCCGAATCCTTTGGTGCCAACGAGCGTGGCACCCGGCACGAGTTGCTCGAGCTCTTCCTCAACTTCGTGCTTGTCGTGCGGATGCGTTTTGCGCTTGGGGGAGCGAATTGCTGTGCGTAGTTTTGCCAGGTCGAAGGTCAATTCCTTGTTGGCGATCGTGTTGGCGACGCCCTTTATGATCAGATCGGCTGCTTCATGCCATCCGAGGTAACGCAGCATCATTTCTGACGACAGGATCAGCGAACCCGGGTTGACCCGGTCCTTGCCGGCAAAGCCGGGGGCCGTCCCATGCGTCGCCTCGAAAACGGCAAAGCCCTCCCCGATATTGCCGCCCGGAGCGATGCCAATCCCGCCAACCTGCGCTGCCAGGGCATCCGAAATGTAATCCCCGTTCAGGTTCAGGGTCGCAATCACGTCGTATTCCTCCGGGCGCATAAGAATCTGCTGCAGGAAATTGTCCGCAATTACGTCCTTGATAGTGATCTCATGCCCGGTGCGCGGATTTTTGAATGCCAGCCACGGCCCACCATCCTTTTCGGTCGCGCCGAATTCCTCGCGGGCGACCCCGTAACCCCAGGCGCAGAATGCGCCCTCGGTGTATTTCATGATGTTGCCCTTGTGCACCAGGGTCACCGACGACAGGTCCCTGTCGATCGCATACTCAATGGCTTTTCTCACCAGGCGTTCCGACCCTTCGCGGGATACCGGCTTGATGCCGATTCCGGAACTCGAGGGAAATCGAATCTTGTGAACATGCAGTTCCTGTTGCAGAAAGTTGATGAGCTTCTTCACTTCTTCTGAACCTGTCGGGTATTCGATGCCTGCATAAATATCTTCAGTATTCTCGCGAAAGATGACCATATCCACGAGGTCTTCCTTCATCGGTGTGGAAACGCCCGGGAAATACCGGATCGGGCGAACACAGGCAAACAGGTCCATCTCCTGGCGTATCGAGACATTCAGGGAGCGGATGCCGCCACCAATGGGCGTCATCAGCGGCCCTTTGATCGACACCACATAACGCCGCAGCGCATCCAATGTCTCTTCCGGCAGGTAGTTATTCTCGCCATACACATTCGCCGCAGCCTGACCCGCGTAGACCTGCATCCAGCAGATCTTGCGCGCACTGCCATAGGCACGCTCGACCGCCGCATTGACGACATCAATCATCACCGGTGTAACGTCAATCCCAATGCCGTCGCCTTCGATAAAGGGCACGATGGGCCTGTCGGGCACATTGATCGTGTGATCGGGATTGATGGTGATGCGCTCACCCTCGGTGGGCACCTTGATGAAGTCGTAATGCATAAGCGCCCTCAATGATTACCGGTCGCCGCCCGGCCAAGCCGAAAAGAGCGGGCATTTTACCGATCAGGCCCGTGATTTACAGGCCTTTTTCGGTACCGGTGCTCCCTAATGATGATCGTCGTCGAACTGGGCTTCTTCCGTGGATCCCGTCAGGGCCGACAGCGACGAGTGACCCGCGGCAACCACCTGGGTTACGGCATCGAAATAGCCGGCACCAACCTCGCGCTGGTGTCGAGTCGCCGAGTAACCTTGGTCTTCGGCTGCAAATTCCGCTTCCTGCAACTGGACATAGGCTGACATCTGCCTGGCCTTGTAATCCTTGGCCAGCGTAAACATGCTGTAGTTCAACGCGTGGAAACCGGCCAGCGTGATGAACTGGAACTTGTAGCCCATTGCGGCAAGCTCCTTCTGGAACTTCGCGATGGTCGCGTCATCAAGATGTTTCCGCCAGTTGAACGACGGGGA
>DATCZF010000194.1:0-6909 GCA_036526055.1 Woeseiaceae bacterium | reverse complement strand
AGCTGTTTTTCATCGGCAGGCAGGAGAGACAGAATCTGCCGCCGATCGAGGCCGGGGCCCGAGCGTGTCGGAACGTGATAGTAGACGCGGTTGCCATCCCGAAAGCGCCGCAGCAGCCCGGCATCCACCAGTTTTTTCAGCTGTTGGGAAACACGCGGCTGACTTTGTCCAACCAGGCGCGTCAACTCCGACACACTGCACTCCCCGTGACAACACAACGCGAGCAAGCGCAGTCGCGTGACGTCGGCCAACGCTTTGAACTGCTGAATCAGGAATTCTGTATCCGAACTCATAACAATATAAACATATTCTTATATAAATGATTAAGCAGTTTACCACGAGTATTGATCAAACCAACAGGATTGGCGGCGCCGCGTGGGGGTTTTAGTGAACGGATTCGCTGCCCGGCGCCGACAGGTCGGCAAACACCCGGCTGACATCGACCGCGTCCAGGCGCCGTTGATTGCCGCAGTACTCGCAGGTGACCTCGACGTCGCCGCGCTCCTCGAGCACGGACAATACTTCTCGCTCGCCAAGCATTCGCAGCATGTTTTCCACGCGTTCCTGCGAACAGCGGCAGCGGAATTGCAGTGGCCGCGTATCGAACACGCGCAGATCGTCTTCGCTGAATAACTTGCGCAGCAGGTCGACGCCGACACCGGCGACGAAGTCCTCGGGGCGAAGTGTTGCCGCGAGAAACCCGAGGCGGTTCCAGTCATCGGCAGCAAGCGGCGTTGCCTGTCCTGGCATCTGTTGCAACAGAATCCCGCCGGCGACGTCGCTGTCCGCAACCAGCTGCAGATGACTTGGCACCTGCACGGAACGGACGAAGTAATCTTCGAGACAGGCCGTCAGCGACTCGCCGTTGACGGCAACAATGCCCTGGTAGGGCCGTTCCCGTCCGGCAGTGTTCAGCGTGATGGCGCAGCGGGCGTCGCCGACCAGACCCGCAAAATCCTCGGGCACGTCGGCGGCATGCCGCGCCATGCCGCGCAATTCGAGCTGATCGGTACACTGCATCACGAGCATTCCCAGCGGGCCTCCGCCGTTGATCTGCAGCGTCATCGAACCGTCGAACTTGAGGCTATGCGCAATCAGTCCCGCCGCGGCTCCGGCCTGCCCAAGCACCCTGGCCACGGCTGCCGGGTAGTCATGTGCCTGGCGCATATCCTGCCAGCTTTGCTGCAGCTGGATCAGCGCCCCGCGCACGGGCAGCGAGGCAAAGACGAACGGCAGCACCGCATCCTGCAGCCCGCGCATCGCTATCGCTTGCCGAGTTTTTGCTGCAGTACCTGGTTGACCTGTCCAGGGTTGGCCTTGCCGCGGGTTTTTTGCATCACCTGGCCGACGAAAAAGCCGATCAGCTTGTCCTTGCCGGCACGGAATTCCTCGACCTGGGCAGGGTGCGCGGCAATAACCTCGTCGACTATCGCCTCGATTGCGGACGTGTCAGTAATCTGTTTGAGGCCGCGGGCCTCGATCACTTCATCGGCGCTGCCTTCGCCCTGCCACATGGCCTCGAACACGTCCTTCGCGAGCTTGCCGGAAATCGTGTTGTCGGCAATGCGCTCGAGCAGTTGCGCCAATTGTTCCGCCGTCACCCTGCTGTCCTGGATTTCCAGGCCGTCGCGGTTCAGCGCTGCGGTCAATTCGCCAATGATCCAGTTTGCATTCAGTTGCGCGTCAGCGCCGAACGCGGCGACGCTCGCCTCGAAGAAATCGCCGCTGGCGCGACTCAGGGTGAGGATTTCCGCGTCCGCCTCCCTTATGCCAAAGTCATTGACGAAGCGCGCCTGCTTCGCATCCGGCAATTCCGGCAGGCGAGCCCGTGCGGCGTCGATAAAGGCGTCGTCGATCTCGACAGGCAGCAGGTCGGGGTCAGGGAAATAGCGGTAGTCGTTGGCTTCTTCCTTGCTTCGCATCGAACGGGTTTCGTCGCGGTCCGCATCGTACAGCCGGGTTTCCTGCACAACCGTGCCGCCATCTTCCAGCAGGTCGATCTGGCGCTCTACCTCGAAATTGATCGCCTTTTCGATGAAGCGAAACGAGTTGAGATTCTTCAGCTCGGTGCGGGTGCCAAGCTGCTCCGCGCCCCGGCGTCGCACAGACACGTTGGCATCGCAGCGGAAAGACCCTTCCTGCATATTGCCGTCGGAGATGCCGAGATACCTGACCAGCGTATGCATTTTGCGCATGTAGGCCACCGCTTCCCGCGCGGACCTCAGGTCTGGCTCGGAAACGATTTCCAGCAACGGCGTTCCCGCCCGGTTCAGGTCGATGCCCGTACTTTGGTCAAAGCCCTCGTGGACCGACTTGCCGGCGTCTTCCTCGAGGTGCGCCCGAGTGATGCCGATACGCTTGTCGTTGCCCTCCGCATCCTTGATCAGCAGCGAGCCACCAACGACGATCGGCAGTTCGTACTGGCTGATCTGGTAACCCTTGGGGAGGTCGGGATAAAAATAGTTCTTGCGCGCAAACACGGAGCGCCGTGAAATCTCGGCGCCAACGGCCAGCCCGAACTCACAGGCCATGCGCACCGCCTCCTTGTTGAGCACGGGCAGGACACCCGGGTAACCCAGGTCGATCAGGCAGGCCTGCGTGTTCGCCTCTGCACCGTAGTTCGTCGAGGCCGCAGAGAAGATCTTGCTCTGCGTCGCCAGCTGAGTATGAATCTCCAGCCCGATGACGACTTCCCAGGATCCGCTCATCGATAATCCTCCGGGCACGCGTTGTGCCAGTCGGTATCCATTTGATAGCGGTGTGCACAATTCAGCAGGCGCGCCTCGGCAAAGTGCGTGCCGACGAGCTGCAAGCCAACCGGCAGGCCGGCAACCAGCCCGCAGGGAACGGAAATCCCCGGCAGGCCGGCCAGGTTCGCGCCGATGGTATAGATATCGTTGAGGTACATCGTAATCGGGTCGTCGGTTTTTGCCCCGAGCTTGAAGGCCGGCGTCGGTGTCGTCGGCCCGGCAATCACATCCACATTGGCGAAGGCTTGCTCGAAATCATTGCTGATCAGCTGCCTCACCTTCTGCGCCTTGAGGTAGTAGGCGTCGTAATAACCGGCTGACAGCACATAGGTGCCGGTCATGATGCGCCGCTTCACCTCCGCGCCAAACCCTTCGCCGCGGCTGCGGCAATACAGGTCCAGCAGGTCCCTGGGATCCTTCGCGCGATGACCGAAACGAACGCCGTCAAATCGGGACAGGTTGGAGGAGCACTCCGCCGGCGCCACAACGTAATAGGTCGGTACTGACAGGTCGAGGTTCGGAAGATCCACTTCAACCAGGCTGGCACCCTGCGACTCGAGTACGGCGAGCGCCTCTTTGACCCGGGCCGCGCATTCGGGGTCGAGCCCTTCGTCAAAGTGTTGCCGAACGATGCCCACGCGCAGGCCCTGCAACGAATCTTCCAGCGTCGCGCGGTAATCCGGGACCGGTTCGTCGACCGAGGTTGAATCGCGTTCGTCAAACCCGGCCATCGCCTGCAGCACGAGCGCCGCATCTTCGGCCGTGCGCGTGATCGTGCCGGCCTGGTCGAGGCTCGACGCGAATGCAATCATGCCGAACCGCGAAACGCGTCCGTAGGTGGGTTTGAGGCCCACGGTGCCAGTAAGCGCAGCCGGTTGCCTGATCGAGCCGCCGGTATCCGTTCCCGTTGCTGCCGGCACCAGCCGTGCCGCGACCGCAGCGACAGACCCACCGGACGAGCCGCCGGGCGACCGGCTGGTATCCCAGGGGTTATGCACCGGCCCGTAATAACTGGTCTCGTTGGACGACCCCATCGCGAACTCGTCCATATTGGTCTTGCCGAGCATCACCGCACCGGCTGCTTTGAGCCGCTGCACGACGGTCGCATCGTAGGGCGACACGAAGTTATCCAGCATGCGCGACCCGCAGGTCGTGCGCACGGCTTCTGTGCAAAAAATATCCTTGTGCGCAATCGGCAGCCCGGTCAGTGGGGCGGCTTCTCCGCGGGCCAGCGCGTCGTCAGCCGCGGCCGCGGCCTGCAGCGCCTGCTCGGCGGTGATACTGATAAATGCATTCAGCGCCGGCTGGCTGCTCTCGATTCGCTCGAGCAACTGGCTGACAATCTCCTGGCTTTTGAAATCGCCGGCGCGCAGACCGCGCGCAAGCTCTGCCAGGGTCATGTGGTGCAGGCTGTTTTGGTCTGTGGCCATGGCGCTTACTCGATCACGCGCGGTACGAGGTAATGCCCGTCTTTGACCGCCGGCGCATTCTGCTGGAAATAGTCTCGCTGATCGGTTTCAGTGACTTCATCAATGCGCAGTCGCTGCACCTGGTGCAGGGGGTGCGCCATTGGCGTCACATCCGCGGTGGGCGCGGCCTGCAGCTGATCCACGAAATCGACAATCGCCGACAGTTTTTCGACAAATTCTGCCATTTCCGACTCGGCGAGCTCGAGCCTGGCCAGCGTGGCGATGTGTTGAACCTGGTCTTTATTTAATGACACGTTGCGTCCCGTCCCCGGGGCTCCCCGCAGAACCGTGAAAAATAAGGGCAGCAATGATACACATCACCTTGCCCAATGTCGTGTACGTTGCTAGATTACGAAGTTATTTTACTTCGCGGATTCTTCCCCCCCAAATGCTAAAAAATATACTCGGATATTTCTCCAATGACCTATCGATTGACCTCGGTACGGCCAATACCCTTATCTATTCCCGTGGCCACGGTATCGTACTCGATGAACCGTCGGTCGTGGCAATTCGCGAAGACAGCGGCCGCGGCGGCCGTGTAGTCGAGGCGGTTGGCGCCGAAGCGAAAAACATGCTCGGACGCACCCCCGGCAACATCACTGCGATTCGCCCGCTCAAGGACGGCGTCATCGCGGATTTCACGGTCACGGAAAAGATGCTGCAGCATTTCATTCGCAAGGCGCACGGATCGCGCTATTTTCGCCCCAGCCCGCGTGTCCTGATCTGCGTACCCTACGGTTCCACACAGGTCGAGCGGCGCGCAATCCGCGAATCTGCGGAAGGCGCCGGTGCCCGCAAAGTGCACCTGATCCCGGAACCAATGGCCGCGGCGATCGGTGCCGGCATGCCCGTGCATGAAGCCCGTGGCTCGATGGTACTCGATATCGGCGGCGGCACATCGGAAGTCGCAGTCATTTCCCTGAACGGCATCGTGTACGCCTCCTCAGTGCGTATCGGTGGCGATCGATTCGACGAAGCAATCACCAACTACGTGCGCCGCAATTACGGCATCCTGATTGGTGAAGCCACGGCCGAGCGTATCAAGCATGAAATCGGGTCCGCCTTTCCCGGCCAGGAGGTCAGGGAAATTTCCGTCAAGGGACGCAACCTGTCCGAGGGCGTGCCGCGCAGCTTTACACTGAACAGCAACGAGATTCTCGAAGCGCTGCAGGAGCCGCTGCAGGGCATCGTCGGCGCCGTCAAGGAAGCGCTGGAACAAACGCCGCCCGAGCTTGGTGCCGATGTGGCCGAGCGCGGTATCGTGCTGACCGGTGGTGGCGCGATGTTGCGTGATATCGACAAGCTGCTAATGGAAGAAACCGGCTTGCCGGTGATCATCGCGGAGGATCCGCTGACTTGCGTTGCCAGGGGTGGCGGCCGCGTTATCGAATTAATCGACGAGCATGGCCCGGCGGTTTTTGGCCTGGAGTGAGTAGGTGACGCTGCACCCGGTTAATCACGGGGTAGCCCGTCGCAGAAGACCGGTAAGGCTGGCGGCAAGCGAAACAGCCATAATCCATAGCGGAGCATCGCAGTAAGTTGCGGCAGGACTTTCAAAGCATGACCGGACGCATCCCGGCGCTGGGAGTTCGCTTCCTGGCCCTGTGCCTGCTGAGCCTGGTGCTGATGGTGGTAGACCATCAGCAGCAGCACCTGGATCGCGTCCGCAGCGCGCTAAGCACGGCGCTGTATCCGGTGCGCCTCGTCGTCGACACGCCGTTTTCCCTGTGGAAGTGGGCGCGCGACAACAGCGCAAGTCGTAATGCCCTGCAAATTGAAAACAGCCGGCTCAGAACCGAGCGTTTTCTGACCCAGGCGCGGCTGCAAAAATTCCGCAGCCTCGAAGCCGAAAATGCCCGGCTGCGCGCAATCCTGGACGCCAAGACGCTGGTACCTGACCAGGTTCGCATCGCCGGAATCATGGCCGTCGATGCCAACCCCTACCGACATACGCTGATCATCGACAAGGGCAGCGACGACGGTGTCTACGACGGCCAGGCAATGGTGGACTCCACAGGTGTCGTGGGCCAGGTCATCGAAGCGGACCGCTTTACCGCCCACGCGATTCTGATCAGCGACCCGGATCATGCCCTGCCGGTAGAGGTCAATCGCAACGGGCTGCGCACGATAGCGGTCGGTACCGGGACCCTCGACCGGCTTGACCTGCCCTTCCTGGCCAACAACGCCGACATCCAGGAAGGCGATCTGCTCGTCACCTCGGGATTGGGCCAGACGTTCCCTGCCGGTTATCCGGTTGCCGTGGTTACGCAGGTGACCAAATTGCCCCAGCAGCCCTTCGCCGAAGTTTCGGCGCAGCCGACGGCTGCACTGGACCAGGTTCGCGAGGTGATGCTGATCTGGTCGGCCAGGCGCTCCGCAGAGGAACAGCATGACTAGGCTGCCTGTCTACGCGACGATCCTTCTGGCGCTGATGTTGTCGATCATGCCGCTGCCCGAGTCCGCAGGCTGGTTACGGCCCGACTTCGTGGCGCTCACGCTGATCTACTGGAGCATGATGCAGCCCCGCTACTTCAGCCTGGGGACGGCCTGGATGACCGGCATCCTGATCGACGTGATGCAGGGCGCGATCCTCGGTCAGCATGCCATGACACTGACCATCATTGTCTATATCACGATCCAGTTTCACCTGCGGATTCGCGTCTTTCCAACCTGGCAAAAGACGGCAACCG
>DATCZF010000193.1:0-8890 GCA_036526055.1 Woeseiaceae bacterium | reverse complement strand
AGGGTAGCTAATCCCGGTCGAAAAGCGGCAATTCGGGCGCCGGCTCCCTTTCCGGCGCTCTCAGGCCGAAATGAAGGTAGGCGTTGCGCGTAGCCACCCTGCCGCGCGCGGTTCTCATCATGAAGCCCTGCTGGATCAGGTACGGTTCGATGACGTCCTCGATCGTGCCACGCTCCTCACCCAATGCCGCTGCCAGGCTTTCCACACCAACCGGACCACCATCGAACTTCTCAATAATTGCCAATAGCAATTTTCGATCCATGGCATCGAAACCATGCGGATCCACCTCGAGCATGTCCATGGCGGCAATCGCTACTTTTTCGGTCACTTCGCCATCCGCCTCGACCTCTGCGTAATCCCGCACACGGCGCAACAGGCGATTGACAATTCTCGGTGTGCCGCGCGCGCGGCTGGCGATTTGCTGCGCGCCGCTCGCCTGAATCGGCAGGTTGAGAATCCCGGCCGAGCGCGTGGCAATTGCCTGCAAATCGTCGCTCGAGTAAAACTCCAGTCGCTGCACGATACCGAAGCGGTCACGCAAGGGAGACGTCAGCAAGCCCGCCCGCGTCGTCGCCCCCACCAGCGTGAATGGCGGCAAATCCAGCTTGATCGAGCGCGCAGCCGGCCCCTCGCCAATCATGATATCGAGTTGAAAATCCTCCAGCGCCGGATAGAGAACCTCTTCAACAACCGGGCTCAGACGATGGATTTCATCCACGAACAACACATCATGCGGCTCAAGATTAGTGAGAATTGCAGCGAGATCGCCTGGACGCTCGAGCACGGGTCCGGACGTCTGCCGCAGGTTAACACCCATTTCATTGGCGATAATATGCGCGAGCGTGGTTTTCCCCAGGCCTGGCGGACCAAATATCAGCACATGGTCGAGCGCTTCCTGGCGCTTGCGCGCCGCGGAAATGAATATCTCCATCTGTTGCTTGACGGTCAGCTGACCAACGTACTCCGTCAGCCTGCGAGGCCGAATCGCGCGATCGAATACCACGTCATCGCTGCGCGACTCCCCGCTCGTCAATCGGTCATGTTCGATCGTTGTCATTGCCTATTTCGCTGCCCGCTTCAATGCCTGCCTGATCAGATCTTCCGCTGTCAGCGTCTTGGTATCAAGCTGGCTCAACAGCCGATTCACTTCGGTGGCCTTGTAACCCAGTGTGAGCAGTGCGTTAAACGCCTCACTGCGGGCATCAGGCGTGCTGCTCACGGGCGCTGTCCTTCGTGTCGCCAGCGCGTCCCGGTTGATACGATCGCGCATTTCTATGATCAACCGCTCGGCAGTCTTCTTGCCGACCCCGGGAACCTTGACCAGCATCGCCGCATCTTCCTGTTCCACACAGCGCTGGAATTCGCCGGCACTCATTGCCGACAGGATTGCCAGGCCCATGCGTGCGCCCACGCCACTGATGCGCAGCAACGAGCGAAACAACTGCCGTTCATCCTCACTGGCAAAGCCGTACAAATTCTGTGCATCTTCGCGGACGACCATGTGCGTGAACAGGAATACCTCATCACCAATGGGCGGCAACTCGAAAAATGTCGGCAAAGGCATCTCGACTTCGTAGCCCACGCCAGCGCACTCGATGACTACCTGCGGCGCCTGCTTGTGCAACACTTTGCCTCGTAACGATCCGATCATCATCGGTCCTTGTTTATTTCACCCAGACGGTCCTGCAGACGTCTGCGGTAACCATGACACAGCGCAGCAGCCAGCGCATCCGCAGCGTCCGGGGCCGGCTTACCCTTGAGCTGCAGCAAGGACACTACCATATGCTGAACCTGCTCCTTGGAAGCACTCCCGGTACCCACTATGGCTTGCTTTATCTCACGGGGCGCGTACTCGTGTACATCGGCGTCGAAACCGAAGGTTGCGCAAATCGCCGCAGACCGTGCATGCCCCAGCTTCAGTGCGCTGCTTGCATTACGATGGACAAAAATACTCTCGATCGCGATCACCTGCGGACGGTATTCCAGCATCAGCTCCCGGACCGCATCGTAAATTCGCCGCAGTCGTTCGGGAAATTCTCCTGCAATACTGTTTACCGTGCCACTGGCGACGTAGCGGGGCCGATCCTGGTCGAAATCCAGAACCCCAAATCCCGTCAAGCGCGAACCCGGGTCAATCCCGAGCACGCGTAGCCGATCGCTCAGCGCATCACTCAAAGCTCAGCCAGAATCTCTGCCGAGATTTCCGCATTGCTGTAGACATTCTGGACATCGTCGAGATCCTCGAGCATTTCGAGCATCTTTACCATCGACGAAGCGTCGTCCGGATCGAGTGCGGCGCTGGTCGCTGCCCGCATCGTCAGCTCCGCCGATTCCGGCTCGAAGCCGGCTGCAATCATCGCATCCCTGACGGCCTCGAAGTCCGCCGGATCTGTCAGTACTTCGATCGACTTATCCTCGTCGATGACCACATCTTCCGCACCACAATCGATCGCCGCTTCCATGATTCCGTCCTCATCGCAGCCGGCTGGATAAAACAGCAAGCCAACGTGATTGAAGAGGTAGCCGACTGATCCATCAGCCCCCAGGTTGCCACCGAATTTGCTGAAAGCGTGGCGCACCTCTGCCACCGTCCGGTTGCGATTATCGGTCATGCAGTCAACCATGACTGCCGTACCACCCGGCCCGTATCCTTCATAGCGAATCTCGTGGAATTCCGCCCCATCCATCTCGCCGGACCCACGCTTGATCGCGCGATCGATGTTGTCTTTCGGCATGCTTTGGGCCTTGGCCTTGTCCACGGCGAGTCGCAGCCTGGGATTAGAGGCGATCTCGCCCCCGCCCATTTTCGCCGCGACCGTGATTTCACGGATCAACTTGGTGAACAGCTTGCCACGCTTTTTATCCTGGGCGCCCTTGCGGTGCTGAATATTTGCCCACTTACTATGTCCAGCCATTTTTTCCTACTGCTCTGCCTGTGCCACACATTTCTCGACGCCTAAAAGCGCATCTGTATGCCAAACATGATCCCGCTGTTGAAACTCATGCTGCCGCCCTCTTCGAACTTTGCACGCGCCGCACGAGCGCCAAGGTACACGTCTGCATCGCGCAAAACGTTGTAGCTGATCCTTGCCTCGAGCTCGCTGTAGCGACTCAAATCTCCGAAAGCGACGACATCCGGGGCGAAATAGACGTGCGCCCCCACGCTAAACCGGTTGTAGTCGGGCAAGACATAACGGACAAAACCGCCAACGGCGAGCGCGCTGCCATCGCGGTCGATACTGTCCGCATCCACGAAGAACAAGCGCGTACCGATTCCGGCGGTCAGATCAGCGCCGCTATCGGCGGCCGCGTCGACAAGATGCTGACCCAGGTGAGCGATATCGCCCTTGTCCTGCTGATGCAGCCAGCCTGCGCCAACCTGCAATCCTTCGTTACGCACTCGAGTCGCGAAACTGCCTCGAACGGCGTCATCGCTCAGATTAAGGTCGATTATCGAATGCTTTTGCTGTGCTATTGCCCAATGCGGCGCAAGCAGACACAGCGCGATCAGTCCCGAACAGATTCTTTTCATTTTCAAATCCTGTAAAAATTCGCCTGGATCCCGGGCGGTTTGATCCCCGGGAATTAAAATTGCACGTATGATAGCGGTTATCGGATTTTCGCACACCACCACTGCCAATATTGATGCCTCAGACTGACGACAAACCCACGGTAAACAACGCTTTGGCCGACAATCAGGCCCGAGAGGCAGTAGCTTTTGCCGAGGCGCGGGCGCAATCGTCGAAGAGCGGACACCTGCTGGCCGAGGGTCGTGCTATCACGGAGATCGCCCGCTCTATCGACCTGCCTGAAGAATTACTGACCGCCGCCCTCGTCTATCCCCTCGCCCGGGAAGGCATAGTCGCGCTGGACGAATTGCCGGGCATTTTTGGCGCAGATGTGACGGAACTGGTGCGGGGACTGGTGCAACTCGGGCACTTTTCACTGCCGCGTGACTGGCGTCCCGGCGAAGCCCTGGCGACCCAGCAATCTGAGGCGCTGCGCAAGATGCTTCTCGCGTTTGTCTCGGACGTCCGGCTCGTCCTGATTCGAATCGCTGACCAGCTTTACCGGATGCGGGCGGCGAAATCGCTGCCGGAAACGGAGCAAAGAGCCCTGGCTACAGAGACAGCCGAGATTTACGCCCCGCTCGCCAATCGACTGGGTGTCTGGCAGCTGAAATGGGAGCTGGAAGACCTTTCCTTCCGTATTTTGCATGCCAATACGTACCGTGACATTGCAGCAGCATTGAAGGAACGCCGCGGGGAGCGCGAGGTCCTGATCGACAACATCAAGGACACACTGCGTGCGGAACTGGCTGCCAACGACATCGTGGCCGATGTGACGGGCAGGCCCAAGCATATCTACAGCATCTGGCGGAAGATGCAGCGCAAGAAAACGGGCATCGACAACATCTTCGATATTCGCGCGGTACGAATACTGGTCGATTCGGTCAAGGATTGTTACGCAGCGCTTGGCGTCGTGCACAATCTTTGGCCATACCTGCCCGGAGAATTCGACGACTACATCGCCAATCCGAAAGAAAACCTTTACCAGTCGCTGCATACCGCGATCGTCGGCCCCGGAGGCCAGGCGCTGGAAGTGCAGATTCGAACGCATGACATGCATCGTCATGCGGAGCTCGGTGTCGCTGCGCACTGGCGGTACAAGGAAGGCAAAGCGGCAGCACCTGCGTTCGACCAGAAGATCCAGCTGCTGCGGCAATTGCTCGAGCCAGGCCAGCAGGACAGCGACCTCCTGGAAAGCATGCGTGATGACGTATTCGAAGACCGGGTTTACGCGATCAGCCCGCAGGGCGACGTCGTCGAAATGCCAGCTGGCGCAACGCCCCTGGATTTCGCCTACCACATTCATACGCAGGTGGGACATCGCTGCCGTGGCGCCAAGGTAAATGGCCGAATCGTGCCACTCACCTACAAGGTGAAAAATGCTGACCGCATCGAGGTTATCACCGGCAAGGAAGCCAATCCCAGCCGGGACTGGCTAAGCCCGCAGCTCGGTTACCTGGTCGCCGCCAGGAGCCGCGCCAAAGTACGCAGCTGGTTTCGACAACAGGACAAGGACCAGAACCGGCGCCAGGGCAAGGAGATCGTGGAGCGGGAACTCGCAAGACTGGCCATCAAGGATCTTGCCGCCGCGGAGATTGCCAGGCAGCTGAAATTTGCGGATGCGGACGAATTATTCGTCGCCCTGGGCGCTGGTGATATGACCTCTGCGGTCATTTCCACTGCCGTCCAGCAGCTGCGCGGTGAACCGGCGGCCAGGCTGATCAGCAAAAAGCGTGCGAAGCCTGTCGCCGGCGACAAGCCGGGTAACGTCGTACGGGGAATCGGTGGCCTGCTGTGCAACTTCGCACGCTGCTGCCGTCCGGTGCCACCCGAGGACATTGCCGGATACATCACGCTCGGCCGAGGGGTGAGCATCCACCGACAAAACTGTGGCAATTTCGAAAATCTGAATTTGCGTCATCCGGAACGGGTTATCGAGGTGTACTGGGGAGATGACGATCGCTCCACCTACCAGGTCGACCTGAAGATTCTCGCCTACGACAGGCAGGGATTGCTGAAGGACATCAGCGGAATGCTTGCCGATGACGATGTCCGCATTACCGGCCTGCAGACGCGGGCAGACCGGCCTCACCTGCAAATCAGTATCGACTTGCAGATCGAGGTCAACGGACTGGAACTGCTGAGCCGCGTGATGACCCGCCTCGAACAGATTCCCAATATCGTCGGCGTCAGGCGGCAGTCATAAATCCACCGGGCGCAAGCAGATGACTAACGGTTGATCGCGTTCAGCGCCTTGTTATCGACGGCCAGCGCCGCCTCGTGCAGCGCTTCGGCAAGACTCGGGTGAGCGTGAATGGTCCGCTGAATATCTTCGGTGCTGGCCGTAAATTCCATGGCCAGCACAGCTTCTGAAATGAGCTCGCCGGCCATCGGGCCCATGATGTGCACACCGAGAACTTCGTCATCCTCGCTCGAGGAAATGATTTTCACCATTCCCGCAGTCTGCTCCATGGCTTTTGCCCGGCCACTCGCGGCAAACGGAAAGGTCCCTGTCTTGTAGGGTCGGCCGCTTTCTTTCACCTGCTCTTCCGTCTGTCCAACCCAGGCAATTTCTGGCGCGGTATAGATTACCGATGGAATCGTTTTGTAGTTCACTTCGCCGATTTCACCCGCAATCAGGTCTGCCACCATAACGCCCTCTTCCGAAGCCTTATGCGCCAGCATCGGACCCCGCACACAGTCACCAATCGCGTACACACCGGCCACTCCGGTCCTGCACTCATGATCTACCTTGATAAAGCCGCGCTCATCTTTTTCGATTCCGGCATCGCTTGCGAAAAGTTCTTCAGTGAAGGGCTTGCGACCGACTGCAATGATCAATTTATCGACCTGTAAATCATGACTGCCCTGTTTGTCCTCGTAGGTAACCGCCACGCCGGTTTTCGATGCCTTGGCGGCTGTCAGCCTGGCGCCGAGCCTGATCTCCAGACCCTGCTTCTTGAAGGCTCGCTGAGCGTCCTTGGCAAGCTGGCGGTCAGCCATGTACAGAAAGTCGTCCATTGCTTCGATAATAGTGACCGATGACCCCAGCCGGTGCCAGACACTGCCCAGTTCCAGGCCGATAACT
Organism: Woeseiaceae bacterium; assembly: GCA_036526055.1. Taxonomy (GTDB): domain Bacteria; phylum Pseudomonadota; class Gammaproteobacteria; order Steroidobacterales; family Woeseiaceae; genus JAHEFE01. Next base: position 2,233 of record DATCZF010000193.1, on the reverse strand, counting down.
CCGGCACCGATCACACCCAGTGTCTGCGGCACGGTGTCGAAATCGAGGGCGCCCCAGGAATCGACGATTCGCTCACCATCGAACGGCGCGCTGCCAAGCTCGATCGGAGTGGAGCCGGTGGCGAGGATCACATGCTTTGCTTGCAGAACCTGGCTCTTGCCATCGTTTCCGGTAAATTCGACGCGTTTGCCGGCCAGCAACTTGCCATGCCCCACCAGTCCCTGAACCTTGTTGGCCTTGAACAGCGCCGCGATGCCGCCGGTAAGCTGCTGCACGATGCCGGCCTTGCGCTTATGCATTTGCTCAAGGTTCAGGTCTACGTTCTTCACCCCGATTCCATGCGTCGCAAACTCGTGCTGTGCGCGGTGGTACAACTCCGAGGACTCCAGAAGTGCCTTGGAGGGAATGCAGCCGGCATTCAGGCAGGTACCGCCAAAGGCATTACTGCCGTCGCGGTTTTTCCACTCGTCGATACAGGCAACCTTCAGCCCGTTCTGTGCGGCGCGAATCGCCGCGATGTAGCCGCCGGGTCCCGCACCAATTATCACTACGTCAAATTCATTGCTCATCGGTCTTCCAGACTGTGGTTTCGTTTTTCAATTTACACTGCTTAGTTAATCACGTACGGCTATAGCTGCAGCAGCAAGCGCGCCGGATCTTCCAGTAGCTGTTTTATCGTGACGAGGAACTGCACCGCTTCCTTGCCGTCGATAATACGATGGTCGTAGGTCACCGCGAGGTACATCATCGGCCGAATCTCGACCTTGCCATCAATAGCAACCGGACGCTGCTGGATCGCATGCATGCCCAGGATGGCACTTTGCGGCGGATTCAAAATCGGCGTCGACATCAGCGAGCCGAAGATACCGCCGTTGGTAATCGTGAACGTTCCGCCCGTAAGCTCTTCGATACTGATGCTCGCGTCCTTGGCCTTGCGACCAAACTCCGCAATCTGCTTTTCGATATCCGCGAATCCCAGTTGTCCCGCATCACGCAGTATCGGCACCAACAGGCCCCGCTCCGAGGAAACGGCGATGCCGATGTCCTGATAATTGTGATAGACGATATCCTGTCCCTCGATGGACGCATTCACCTCGGGGAATTTTCGCAAAGCCTCGACCGAGGCACGCACGAAAAAGGACATGAAGCCGAGGCGAACCCCGTGCTCTTTCTCAAAGGCTTCCTTGTAACGCGCTCTAAGCGCCATGACCTCGGTCAGGTCAACTTCGTTAAACGTCGTCAACATCGCCGCCGTCTGCTGTGCCTGCACGAGACGCTCGGCAATTCGTGTTCGCAAGCGGGTCATCGGCACCCGTTCATCGCTGCGCTCCACGCCGACTACTGCCGCTCGCTCGCTGAACCCGGTATCTTCCCCGGTGACATTTTCGTCATCATGAGTCTTCAGGTACGCCATCACGTCAGCCTTGGTCAGGCGTCCATCCTTGCCCGTTCCCGGAATGACGCTGCTTTCCAGGTCATGCTCCTCGAGCATGCGGCGCACCGCCGGCCCGAGTTTGTGTGCCGCTTCGCGGCTCTCGGGTTCGGGCTTGTCCGCAGCAGCTGGCGCCGGCTCCACGGCAGGCTTGTCGCTGGCCACAGAGGACTCCGCTGCAGCAACCTCGCCCTCCTCGATGACCGCCAATATCTCGCCACTCGTTACGTTTGTGCCGTCTGCGATACGAATTTCCTGCAGGACTCCGGATACCGGCGCCGGAACCTCCAGAACGACTTTGTCCGTTTCCAGGTCCACAAGATTTTCATCCCTCGTGACTGGCTGACCGGCACGCTTGTGCCAGGACAATAACGTCGCGTCACTCACCGATTCCGGTAATTGTGGAACCTTGACTTCAATGCTCATTTAACTTTCCGTGGTTTCCGTTCTTGGCTGACACGGGCAACGACCCCAAGGGCCGCCTCGACCAGTGCCTGCTGCTGTTGTAAGTGTAGTTTGTAAATACCCGACGCCGGCGCTGCAGCCCCCGGTCGGCCAGCATAAAACAGCTGGTGTTCTTCCTGCAGGGCCTCCTGCAAACGATGGCGAACCTGGTACCAGGCGCCCTGGTTCTGCGGTTCTTCCTGACACCACACGACTTCCTTGGCATTCGGGTAACGCGCCAGTTCTTCCGCGTATTCTTCAATCGGGAAGGGGTAGAGTTGCTCGATGCGCACGAGCGCAACATCCGCTATGCCATGCACTTGCCGCGACTCGACAAGGTCGTAGTAAACCTTGCCA
>DATCZF010000192.1:0-5374 GCA_036526055.1 Woeseiaceae bacterium | reverse complement strand
TCGGCCACGTCCAACGGGAGGGTAGTTATCCCCTGTTGCCGTTTTGCCGCGAGAACGTCATCGATGGGTTTCATCATCACGTAAAAAACCGGGTTCCCCGGCTCCAGGTCAGGGAACAGGCTTTGCATTTCGCGCAACAGGTCGGCTGCTTCATCGGGCTTGCCCAATACATACAACAAAGCGACGGACGCAGGTGTATAAAACGTGTCTTTGCGAATGAACAATGCGCGGTGAATCGCATCCAGCGCTGCCTGCTCGTCGCCCTGGGCGAAAGCGATCAGGGAACGTGCCGTCCACACACCTGCCCGATCCTGGGAGACCGGACCCAGTTTGAGCGCGAGCGATGCGTTCTCCGATGCTTCATCGTAGCGTTTCGACCAAACCAGGTAGATCGCATAGTCAATTCGCAAATCCGGCGAAAGCGGTTTGGCTTCGATCGCCTGCTCGAACACCACGCGAGCCTCATCCGGCTGCCCGACCGCCGTCAGCATATAGCCCAGGCAGCCACAGGCTGCGGCATGAAACGGGCTCAGATCGTGGGCTTTACGGAAGTAGCCAATGAATTCGTACAGGTCATCGAGCCCGGCTTCCGCCACCAATGGCCTGGTCAGGTAATTCATGACTTCGAGTTCCCCGAGGGCCCACCATGCCTCGGCCATTTCAGGGGCGATCTCGATGGCGCGTTCAAGATGCCTCCGGGCCATCTCGTATTCCTGGTGGTCGTAGGTGAGCACGACTCTCAACCCCTTTACATAATGTTCCCAGGCGTCCGAGGGTGGGCGATCTGTCCGGTGGACCCTTTTGACCTCAGAGTCCAGCACCGCTCCGGCCACCTTGGAAACCAGTTCATCTGAAACATCGAAAATATCGACCTGTCCATTTTCAAGTTGATAGCGCTCAGCCCAGACCTGGTTGCCGTCGATGCTGGAGAGGTTAGCCACTATTCGGATTTCGTCAGTGCTTACGTTCACGCTGCCTTCCACCAGGTAGGAGGCGCCGTGATTTTGAGCGAAATCAGTCGCGCTTATCTCGGTCACGCCAAAGGAGAGGGAAGCATTGCGGGACACCACCGGAAAATTCCCGAGGCGCTGCAGCCCTGCAATCAGTTCATCGGTCACCCCAAAAGCGAGGTAATCCTGGGCGGCATCGCCACTGATGTTGGCGAATGGCAGCACAATGACCGAAGGCCGGGCGATCAGGTCGTCAATGTCGGGCGCCCGAGTTGGCGCGGATGGTTCCCTGGTGAAGAACAGGTAGGTGGCAGCGAGGGCCAGCACACCGATAATGACGTAGAACAGCATGTGGCCGGCTTTGGCGGCAGCAGGACCCGTTGCCTCAATTTCCGACTCTTTCCTGATACCGTGCGACGTCAACTCGTAGGCCCAGGCGAGCAGCAACGACACAACGAAGCCCACGGCCAGTAAAACCAGCACCGCCTGCATGACCCATTCAGGCATGCCGAATGTGCCAAAAACGAGCTCTGCCACCTGCGCCACCAGCCAGGCAATGACCAGGTAGGCAAAACCCACCTTGAATACACTACGGCGCTTGAGTTCTTCGAACAGAGACATTAACCGAATACTTTTTCCTGATGTTGTGCCTAAGCGTAGCCGCTGGTTGAAAGAATTCCAAAGCGATTTATTTGCGATCAGGGAAAACAGCGCGGCCCAGATACTGCTTGTGGCCGTCCGCGAATCGGTTGGGGACGTCCACTATCTGGCAAGCACACACAGAACAGCAGCGGGTTCCGGACCGGATTTCAGCCATGCTTTCAACGTTTAGTTGCGGAGAAAATGTAGCTGTTCAGGTTGTAGAAATACCGTCCAGCCGCGGCTTGAGCTTCGAGATCGGCCAGCCAATCGGCTACCTCTCGTTCGTCGGCGCCCTGGCTGATCGCGTAGGGCGCCACGAAGCGCGCAATGTAATAGCTTGTCTGATTGACGTCGTATTCGGTCTCTACGGTCACGAACGCACGAACCGCGCAATCCACGAACCCTGCATTGTTGAGCTGAGATGTCAGCGTACGCGGCAAAAAAGGGTCTGCAAGATGCCGATCCCAAATGTTCAATATATGCGCCATGCGATCCGGGTTGCCGGACGACCAGATCAGGGTTCCCCAATCGGCATCACGCAGGACCAACCTGCCGCCCGGCTGCAACACCCGGCGCAATTCCAGCAAGGCCTTCTGCACATCTTCGAGATACTCGAATACCTGCACTGACAAAACGACATCGAAACTCTCTTCTTCGAATGGCAAGTCGTAGAGGTCTGCCATTTCAAAAGAAACGTTCGGCAAATCCGCGCAACGGCCCCGGCATGTCTCGAGCATGTCCTCGCTGATGTCGACACCCACAATTTCGTTGTCACCAGCTGTCGCCTGCGCCATGTCAAAAGCCATATGTCCCGTGCCAACGCCAACATCGAGCACACGCTCACCATCCGCGAGAGCCAGAGCGTCAAGCGTGATGCGCCGCTGTTCATGAAACGCGTCGGTGTTGCAAATCGCCTCCTGGTTGCGAGCGGCTTCGTCGCTGAACTCCAGATTGCCCATGCTGCTGGCTCCCTTGATGCCTGGCGCTATTCAATACTAACAGCCGAATGGAATGCGCGACATCATCGGGTGATACGTCAGTGGCTGAGGGCTGCGGGACGTCAGCTGTCCCCGGCGCCTCCGCCGGCCCCGCCACGATCGGTCGCAACGGGCCGGCGAGGGGCCGGGGCGGCTGCAATCGGCTTGCCGCCATTCGTCAACTGCAGTATTTTGGATCGCCATCCGAGGAGTCGATATGACCGCCAAGTCCGTGCTGCCCCCGATCCTGCTGACCGGCGTTCTGCTGGCGTCCCCCGCCATGGGCGCCGGCGCCACGCTGCGCGTCCAGCCAGAACGGATCGAACAGCACATCATGCAGCTCTCGGCTTTCGGGAAAAACCCCGAGGGCGGGGTCAGCCGCGTCGCATTCAGCCAGGCCGACCTGGACGGGCGCAAGTTCATCGGCGGCCTGATGGCCCAGGCGGGCTTGCGGGTGAGTGTCGATGCGGCCGGCAACCTCATCGGGTTCAGGGAGGGCAGCGGGAATCTTCCGCCCATCATGCTCGGCTCCCATATCGACTCGGTGCCGGGCGGCGGCAACTACGATGGCGACGTGGGCGTGATCGGCGCCATCGAGGCGGCGCGGGTGCTCCACGACGGGGGGGTCAGCCTGCGGCATCCGCTGGAAGTAGTGGTCTTCACGGATGAGGAAGGCGGGCTCACGGGCAGCCGCGCCATGAGCGGGCAACTCAGCGCCGAGGCATTGCAGGAAGTCAGCCACAGCGGCCTGACCATCGGCGAGGGCATCGGTCGTATCGGCGGCGACCCCTCCCGACTGGCCGAGGCAATACGTTCGCCCGGCGACATTGCCGCCTATCTCGAGCTTCACATCGAGCAGGGAGCGGTCCTGGACGACGAGGGGCTGGATATCGGAATCGTCACCGGAATTGTCGGTATCAAGTGGTGGGAAATCGAAATTGCGGGTGTGGCCAACCATGCCGGCACCACGCCCATGAACAAGCGCCACGACGCCCTGCTGGCCGCCGCGCAGCTGGTCCAGGCGGTCAATCGTGTGATCCGGCGGACACCGGGAAACCAGGTGGGCACGGTGGGCAGAATCAAGGCCGAGCCCGGTGCCCCGAACGTGATTCCCGGCAAGGTCGAGATGAGCCTGGAGATCCGCGACCTGTCCGCAGCGGTGATCGATTCCATGTATCGGCAGATCGAGCAGGAAGCGGAGGCCATAGCAGCGCAGGCGGGCGTCAGCATCGCATTCCGGCCGATTCCCTTCGATGCCGTCCCGGCGCCGACCGACGAACGGGTGCGGCGCCTGATCGGGGATGCGGCGGAACGCCTGGGCCTGAGCAGCCGGGAGATGCCGAGCGGCGCCGGTCATGATGCCCAGGACATAGCCCGCATTGCGCCGATCGGGATGATTTTCGTCCCCAGCGTGGGCGGCGTCAGCCATTCTCCGAAGGAGTTCACCAAGCCCGCCGACATGGCAAACGGCGCGGACGTCCTGCTGCAGACCTTGTTGTCGATCGACGCGGGCGGGCTCTCGCAATAAGGCGGATCGACCGCCGGAAAGCATCGCGGCGGGTCCTCGATACAGGCAAGGCCAGCCGGCTTGCCACCACAGTCCGAACACAGGTTTCGTTGTCGATGGACCCCGCGTGTCGCAGGGACTGCGTTGACGGCACCAGCTTCCGATACTGGGGGCCGAAATGGGTCGTTAGCGGCCCCTGGCAGGTCTTCCAGGCCAATGACCACCTCTGTTCGAAAAGCGGAACAAATTCATGGCTGTTCTCACACATGCATTCCGTGAATATTCAGGACCGTAACCCAGCAGACGCGCCCAGGACTGAAGGACGCAAAGATACATCGGACCGCATTCGGATGCGGTCGCTGGAATCCAGAGGCAACGCGCAGGGCTTACCAGTATTTTGGCGAATATTCCTGAATCACCCGTAACAGGTCGAAACGCGTGATCGAGCCAACGATCTGTTCGTCGTCAACGACCGGCAGCCGCCGGAACTTACTTTTGTTAAAGATGCCTGCCACGTAGTAGACATCAACGGTCGAAGGCACCGTTACGACTTCTGAGGTCATGAAGTCGGACACTTTCGCTTTGACTGGCGGTTTGGAGTCTACGCCTTCGGTGATGAGCCTCAGCAGATCCGTTTCGGTGATAATTCCCAGCAATTTTCCCTTATGGTCCACGACGGGTGCGCCGGTGACACGATGGCGCAGCAGAAAACTGATGGCTTTTACGATCGGAGTGTCGGGGCTCAGGGTTGGCACAACCTGATCCATGCATTCACAGACTTTTGGGAGCTTTTCCATGATGAACCTCCGACTCTCATTCTACGCCCAGAGTCTCAGCCTGATAAGCAAAGCCGGCCCAAAGTCCATCGAGGGTCGAAAGCCGCTCTCAGCGCATTCTCCGGGCCCATGACCGCTTTTGCTCGGAAAGCGGAACAACTTTATGGCCAGAATCGATAGGCGCCGAGCTCCGCTACCGACCAGGAACGGTTGTTGGCTTGACTTGGGAAACCGGTGTGTATGGACCCTTCATTGGCGCTTTACTCAGACCGCAAATCTCTCTTGCTTTGAACAGAGACTCGTTCATGAACCACCGGACCGACTTGCTTCACGATAGGACACCATTCGCTGCCGGTCTTCATCCCACAAGCAACATGCAAAGCAGTCCCGCACATCTCGCGGCGCAAGCGTTGTTGTTACCGGTGACTGAAGTTCCGGGATCGCCTGCATCGCCTCGGGCAAACGGTAGAATGGGATACGCACGTTGAGGTGATGGATATGGTGATAACCGATATTGCCGCT
>DATCZF010000191.1:0-4278 GCA_036526055.1 Woeseiaceae bacterium | reverse complement strand
GCTCAGACCGTGGATTCGAAGGCGACGGAGTTAATCCGCTCAGCCACGACCGAGGAACGTTTCCTGACGGACTGGGTCGCTACGCTGCCTGACCACGACACCATCCCCAGTCCGCGCGACGTGCTCGGCTATACCGTGGGTACACCCGGTCGCGTCACGCACGTGGACGATATCCACCGTTATTTCACGGCTCTGGCAAATAGCAGCTCCCGGGTCCAATTGACCTCAATCGGCAAGAGCCATGAAGGGCGTGACATGCTGCTTGCTGTTATCAGCAGCGAACAAAACCTGGCACGTATCGAGGACATAAAGGCAATTAACCGAGAGCTTGCAGATGCGCGTAAGGTCGCGCCCGAAAAAGCCAAAGAACTGGTCGCGCGCACCAGGCCGGTTTACTGGATTACCGCCGGACTGCATCCAACGGAATTGGGACCACCCGAAACGGTCATGGAGCTCGCTTACCGGCTTGCGGTCGACGAATCACCGCTGTTTCAACAGATTCGTGAGGAAATCGTCGTCCTTATCACGCCCGTGCTGGAGACTGACGGACGGGCTCGACAGGTGGAATGGTACAAGCGCCATCTTCAGGACTTTACCGACTACCAGGACACACCTCCCAGATCGCCCCCGTTTTGGGGCCATTACACGTTTCACGACAACAATCGGGACGGCCTGACTTTCAGCCAGCCGCTGACGCAAAACTACGTCAATGCCTTCTTTGAATGGATGCCGATACTATCGCTCGATCTGCACGAATCGGTGCCCCTGCTTTACGTATCGACCGGAACCGGACCTTACAACGAGGCCGTGGATCCAATAACGATTACGGAATGGCAGTCGATTGCCAACTACGAAGTTAGCAGGCTTACCGGCAAGGGTCTCCCGGGTGTATGGACCTGGGGTTTTTACACAGGATGGTTTCCCGGCTACCTGTTGTGGGTCACCAATAATCACAATGCCAACGGACGTTTTTATGAAACGTTCGGTAATGCCAGTGCCAACACGATGGAACGTGACCTGACCTACTCCAGCTATGCCGGCAGCAAAATCACGGACAAGACCTGGTACCGGTCAATACCACCGAAGCGCAAATTTGCATGGTCCATGCGCAACAACGTCAATTTCATGCAATCCGGCGTCATCGCATCTCTGGAAATGGTGGCGAACAACTCCACAATGTTTCTTGAAAATTTCTATCAGAAAAGCGTCAATGCCCTGCAACGTGGCATTGCCGATGCACCGTTTGCATTTACCGTTCCCGCCTCGCAACGGGACCCGGCAGCCGCGCAGTATCTGCTCCAGACACTTCGCAGACACGGCATAGAAATTCAGGCAGCGGACGAAAAGTTCAAACTGGGCGACCAGGGTCAGATTGATCCGGGTGATCCGGTCATACTTTTGAATCAACCCTATGGGCCATTGGCCAAGAACTTGCTCGGCAAGCAGGACTTTCCGGCGGATGTGCAGGTGCCGCCCTACGATGACGTAGCCTGGACATTAGGATTGCAATTTGGGGTGGACACTGTGCCGGTCGCCGATAAAGCGATCCTGGACATAAAAACCCGCGAGTTACCCGACAATTACTTCCTTAAACAGCGCTCAATAGAGGGCAAGGGACGTTACCTTGTTGTCAATAACCAGGCGCAAAGCACCCTGGGACCTTTCCGTTTTGCGATTCCTGATGTCCCTGTAACGATCGCCGGGAAAGCCTTTAACACAGGGCGGCATAGCTTTGCCGCCGGCAGCCTCATCATCGACACCGCTGGGCAGGATCGGGACTCGATCGAGGCCGCGCTAAGTAGCCGCGGTCTAAGCGCATTGGCAATTCGCACTCAGCCGGCTGTAGCCACTCATATCGCCGACCTTCCAAGAATAGCCGTATTCCAAAGTTGGACAGCGACCCAGAATGCAGGCTGGGTGCGCTATTCGCTGGACGATGCCGGAATCCCCTACACGCTCATCACCAAGGACCAGGTCCGGCAGGGGAATCTCAGGGATGATTTCGACGTGTTGCTGGTGCCGTCATTCTGGGGACGGGCAAGCCTCGCCGACGTAATTTCGGGCGTGGATGAAAAATGGTCGCCGTTGCCCTACACGAAAACGGCCGAGACACCGAGCCATGGCATGATAGCCAGTGCTGAAGACATTACCGGTGGTATCGGGTTCAGTGGCATGGAAGAAATATCCCGGTTCATCAAGAGCGGCGGCACCTTTGTTGGACTGGCTGATGGCGGCGTGCTCGTGGCCGACTCAGGCATCACTAGGGACATTCGTTACGGCAATGGTCGCGGAACAAATACGCCCGGCTCCATAATTAGTACGAAAATCGTCGCGGAGCATCCGCTGACCTGGGGATATGACGAATGGAGCCATGTCTTCAAGGGAAACGGACCTGAATATTCTGTTCGCGACTACGACCGCCACCTGGTCCTGATGCAGTACGGCAGCAAGATAATCCCGGAACCGGACGACGCACAGGAAGAAAGCGGTACTGACAAAACTCCTCCACCACCGCTGGTGCTGTCAGGCGCAATTCTAGCCGGTGCGGACGCGGTTGACGGCGCGCCAGCATTGCTGCACACGCGTGCGGGATCGGGCAATGTGGTGCTATTTTCCTGGAACCCCCTGCATCGTAATATCAATCGTCACGATCATGCGTTTCTGTACAACGCATTGCTGAACTGGAACGACTTGCCAGAACCGACTCGACAATAGGCTTACTTTCAGACAACGAGGGCACGATGGCCAGACATAACTTGCATTTAGCCGGACCTCTACTGGTCCTCACGTTACTCGCTGCTTGTGGCCCATCAAAACAGGGAGCGGCGAATAGCGGCGAGCCCTATGCCAGCCAGTATCAGCCGTTGCCCTCCGAACCGACATTGCTCGAGGGCGCGACCATCCTGACAGGCACAGGCACAAAGCTCGAGGATACGGATATCCTGATGCGTGACGGAAAGATCGCGGCCATCGGCAAAGACTTGTCGAGCGCGGATGCGGTCCGGATTGATGCCGGCGGCTTGTGGATTACTCCCGGCATCATCGATGTACATTCGCACCTGGGGGTATACGCCTCGCCAGGCGTCGCAGCACACTCTGACGGCAACGAAGCGACGGCACCAGTAACCGCGGAAGTCTGGGCGGAACACAGCGTCTGGCCGCAGGACCCGGGATTTGTCACGGCATTGGCCGGCGGCGTGACCGCGATGCAGATTCTTCCTGGCTCAGCGAACCTGGTCGGCGGACGCAGCGTAACCCTGAAAAACGTGCCCGGCCGCAATGTGCAGAGCATGAAGTTTCCCGGGGCTCCCTACGGCCTGAAAATGGCTTGCGGACAAAATCCGAAACGTGTCTATGGTAACCGTGGCATGGCGCCATCGACCCGCATGGGTAACGTGGCGGGCTATCGCAGCGCCTGGATTGAAGCCGACGAGTATCGCAAAAACCGAAAATCCGGGCATGCCGGCGAAAACACCCCGCGCAACCTGCGACTCGAGACCCTGGCTGGCGTACTCGACGGTGAGATCCTGGTGCACAACCATTGTTATCGCGCGGATGAAATGTCCGTAATGATCGATATTGCCAGGGAGTTCGGTTACAAAATCAGCACCTTTCATCATGCCGTCGAGGCCTACAAGATTGCCGATATCCTGGCGAAAAATGATATCTGCGCCGCAGTATGGGCCGACTGGTGGGGATTCAAGATGGAAAGCTATGACGGCATTCGCGAAAACGCCGCCCTGCTCGACCAGGCGGGTGCATGCGCCATTATTCATTCTGATGATGAAACCGGTATCCAGATTCTTAACCAGGAAGCCGCCAAGGTCATAGGCGCCGCCCGCGGTGTCGGCATTGATATTGCACCGGAAAGAGCCATTCAATGGATAACGCTGAATCCCGCCAAGGCAATGGGAATAAGCAAACAGGTCGGTACGCTGGAAGAAGGCAAGATGGCAGACATCACGGTCTGGAATGGTAATCCGTTCAGCGTGTACACGAAGGTGAACCAGGTCTATATCGATGGCGCCCTCGCTTACGACAGGTTTGATCGTTCGATGAATCCGGTGACTGATTTCAGCCTGGGGAACTCGGCATTCACAGGAGGTGCGCAATGAAGCGGCAATTATTCGCATTGACGATAGCATTGCTGTTTGCGGTCGGCACGCAGGCAGAAATAATTGCCGTAACCGGTGCCAAGGTGCATACGATGGGACCGCAGGGCACGGTTGAAAATGCCACGCTGATAATCGAGAACGGCAAGGTGCTCTCCGTAGCGTC
>DATCZF010000190.1:0-5593 GCA_036526055.1 Woeseiaceae bacterium | reverse complement strand
GGGCCCAACTGACGAGACGGACTTCTCTTGCATCGAGGTCAAAATTCTTTGCGAGCAACGCTTCAATGACGGATGGCTTGCAGTACTGCTCAAGCGGCTGGTTCAACTCGACAATGCCGCTGAACTCGTTGCCATCGCGGTAGTGGCCTTCGGTCAATCGAAACTGTGTGTAGTACTTGGTGCTCATGGGTTTAACTTACGCCCGGGGCACGCAAAAAAATGCGACACAGCGCACAAAAATGGGTCGAAAACCGCCTTCATTACGTCAAATCGAGCCAAAACTGTGAACTGAGTCACATTTTTGGCCGTGACAGGAATCACACGCGCTTCAGGCTCAGGCAGCCGCCCTCGACCGCATCAAAAATGGATTGCCGCGGGCTCTGCCGCAGCAGATTCATCCCCTGTCGCAGTAGCCGTTCCCCGCCAGGCCGATAATCGTGCCATGCCCGGTGTGACCTGCTCGAAGCGCGGTTTTCCACAGTCGAACTGACGATGTACAGGCGCCCTGGCTGTAAACGGGTCATATCTCTTCTCCAGCTACTGGTTTAAGGGTTCTCTGTAAATAAGGATGCATATCGCGGAAAATTGGTTGCAGCTTTAGTAGCATTGTTTTATCAATGCGCATCGCTGCGCCGCCGATCGTTTCAATGAGGAAGCTGTAATGACCGCAAGACATGTATTCTGCTGCCTGCTCGCATTCCCCCTGCTGCTCGTCGCATTGCAGCCGGTAGCGGCGCAGGACGAGTTGCGCGAGACCTTCTTCAAGTCCGCCGATGAGGCGCTCGCGGTTGCCCGTGAAGCCGATGCAGAGTTTCTTGCGCCGCGCAGTTTCGAGAAAGGCCAGAAAGCGTATGCGGCCGCGGAGCAGGCGCTCGAACGGGGCCGCAATATCGACAGCGTCCGCAGCCGCACAGCCGAAGCCGCGCAAAGCTTCACAGAAGCCACGCGCGCGGCAGAGCTCGCCAAAACCGCCCTGGCGCAGGCGCTGAAAAGCCGCCAGGACGGCGCCAATGCTAACGCAGCGAGCCTGTCCAAACCCCTTTGGGATGACGCGCAGGAAACCCTCGGTGAGGCCATTCGCTATCTCGAAAGGGGCGACCTGAAAGCCGCCAAAAACAAGGAGATCGAGGCAATCAGCCTGTATCGCGACGCCGAACTGAGCGCAATCAAGACCCAGTACCTGAGCGATACCCGGCGGCTGCTGGAGGATGCGGATCGGGCGCGAGTCGGGCGCTACGCACCCCTGACGCTGGAGCGGGCCCGCCAGTTGCTCGCCCGCGCCGAACGTGAACTCAATGAAAATCGTTACGACACCGACCTGCCCCGCAGCCTTGCCCAGCAGGCCAACTATGAAGCGCGCCACGCGATCTACCTTGCAGATGTCGTCAGCAAGGTTCGCGACAAGGAGCTGACGGCGGAGGCGCTCGTGCTGGATTGGGAAAAGCCGCTGCAAAAGGTATCCGGAGCCGCTGACATGGTGCCGGCCATGGCAAATGGCCCGGCAGAGTTAAGCGAAAAACTCGTCGAGTACATTGAAACCCTGCGCAGCGAAAACCAGCAATATCAGCAGGAAATTGCGGAAAACCAGATTCGGCTGGCGGACATGGAGGCAGAGATTCGAGCGCTGGATGAAAAGCTCGGCGGCGCAACGGCGGAACGTGCAGCGCTGGTGCAGCGACTCGAAGCACAGGCCAGAGTGAAGGCGCAATTCGAGGAAGTCGAAAAAATATTTACCCGCGACGAAGCCCGCGTACTGCGCGAGGGTAACAACGTTATCCTGAGGCTCGTCGGCCTGAACTTCGACAGCGGCCAGTCGGCGATCAAATCGGAGAATTTCGATCTGTTATCGAAAGTCGAAAAAGCGATCGATATCTTCCCGCGCAGCGAACTCGTCATCGAAGGCCATACCGATTCCTATGGCAGCGACGATCTCAACATGAAGTTATCGCAGGCGCGCGCCGAAGCGGTAAGGCAATACATGTTGAGCGCGATGGGGATTCAGGATTTTCGAACAGTCGCCACCGGCTATGGTGAAACCAACCCGGTTGCCAACAATGAGACCGAGGAAGGCCGGGCTCGAAACCGTCGCATCGATATCATCATTCACCCGAACCTGGATTAGGGGTTGCTGGCCTCACGGGGCCGGCGATTGACTCTTCCACCACTCGGCGATCAGGCTGCCGCACTGCTCGTTCACCAGGTAGCCGTATTCGGTGTGCACGTTGAGTACGCCGTCGGAACGAAAATAGTTGAACACATCGTAATCCTCGATGCTGTCAATGAGGCCGCCTCGCGCCATGCCGGCAAAGCGACGAGCGAGACAACGCTCCGTCGCCGTCAACTCCCCCACGGCGACAAGATTGATCCAGCGGCGAATCGTGCGCGGATATCGGTCCGGCTCCGGCAGGCTCGCGCCCTGCAGCTGCCGGCGTACGAATCGCTTGCCGAGCGGGCTGCCCATGGTCAGCCAGGTGTCCACGCGTCGCGGACTTTGCCGAATACGGCCAAGCAGCCACAGGCAGTCGTAACTCAGGATCGAGCCCATGCTGTGCGCGATCAGCAGTACGGGCCGGTCATCGTCGAGGGCATCGACCAGCGGCTCCCACACATGCAGGCGTGCCTCCTCGGCGCAACCGTCAAGGTTTTTCATGTACCGCCGCACGTCCTGCAGCGTTTCCTGCAGACCATCGTTGGCGAGACGCGGAATAAGGAATGGCAACCGGTCGCCGATCCTGTAGACCAGCTGCATCAGGCGTCGGCGTAACGATGTCGCTTCGGCAATATCCCTGTCAGTCGCCGTGCGCTGGGACAGCACTGCCTCTATGGCCGGCAGGTCCAGCTGTATATCCCGGTCCTCGCCATAAAAGCCCTGGGTCCAGCCGGCAACGTGAAAGCAATCCGGCATGTTTGCCATTTGCCGAGCGGTCTGCGCGTCGCAGCGCTTTACGCCTTCGATGAGACAGCGCCACAATTGCTGCCGGTAGGCCGTCGTCTCCGGCTTCGGCTTGAGTCCGGGAACATACAGTAACAGCGGTTGCGAACCTGCAGTGGCCATGTTTCTTTCTTAAAACCCTTCCGCCAACAATAGTGCGGGAACGTCTCGCATACTGCGAAACACGATATCCGGCGCATCCAGCCCTGATGGCCAGCGCTTGCCCCCCCGGTTCATCCATGCCGTCCGAAAACCGGCGTTTCTTGCCCCCTCGACATCCATGCCCGGATCGTCGCCGATATGCAGGATGTTGTGCGCTGCCACGCCCGCGCGTTCGCTCGCCAATTTAAAGATAGCCTGTTTGGGTTTCGGCGCGCCGGCATCGACGGCGGTGACCACGGCCTGAAACAAATGGGCGACGCCGATTTTGCCGAGGTCTGCATTACCGTTGGTCACCGCGACCAGTGGATAATGTTGATGCAGGATTTCCAGGGCCGGCATGACATCAGGGTAGAAGCGAACTTCGTTGCGCGCCGCATCGAATACCTCGTACGCCTGCTCGGCAACAGAATCGTCATAACCGCAGGCATTTGCCATGCGCTGCATCACGGCCTTGCGCAAAAAACGCAGATCATGCCTGCGGTCCGGGTGTTCCTGCTCGATGGCGAGACGCAGTTGCATGGCATCGTCTCGAGTGAACGTTGCGGGTATTGCCGGAAAATGACCTGCCAGCCATTCCGCCAGCCGTTTCTCGGCAGCGAGGATCACCGGCATCAATTCCCACAGCGTGTCATCGAGGTCGATCGTCAGTGCGTTGATACCATCCAAATGTCTGTACCCTGTGGCTATGGACCTGCTGGCGGCAATTCGAGCGCGAACCAGGATGCACTCGAATTGTCGCTTTATAATAGACGGAATCGAAGGAAGGGAAACACTATGAAATATCTTCACACGATGGTTCGAGTCAGCGACCTGGACGAATCCCTGCATTTTTACTGCGATTTACTGGGAATGCGTGAGATACGTCGATATGACAATGAGCAGGGACGATTTACGCTGGTTTTCGTCGCGGCGCCGGGCGATGAACAGGCCCCGCTCGAACTCACCCATAACTGGGATGAACAGGGCTACGACGAAGGCCGCAATTTTGGCCACGTCGCCTACCGCGTAGACAACATTTATGCGTTCTGTCAGAAGTTGCTGGATGCCGGCGTGACGATCAATCGCCCACCGCGCGACGGACGCATGGCCTTCGTTCGCTCACCGGACAATATTTCCATCGAGTTGTTGCAGGCCGGCGATGCGCTGGCGCCGGAGGAGCCCTGGGCTTCCATGCCTAACAGCGGTCACTGGTAATTCCGTTTCAGTCGCCCGGCATCAACGGCGGTAAACGGTCCCGCGGTGTCTCCTCGGTATCAAAGCTGGTGGAAAAGGAGCGCAGCGAACTGGCCAGCGCAGCGCCGTCCCATTCCTGCGCGCCGGCGCCGTACGTTGCGCGACTGAGCTTTGCCAGCTCGTCGGCCAGCGGCGAGGACACGCGCGTGGCGATATCGCCAATGCTTAGCGGTGCATGCTCCGGCCACTGCAACCTGGCCCAGTCAAGCATCGCGGCCTTGACGCCGGCAGCATCACCCTCGAGCGCTGCCTTGCGAGCCTGGCGCAGGCAACGCGATTGCTGTCGATAGAGCGGTATTTCTTCCTGCGCCGCGGGCTCCCGCGCGGGTCGGCGCGACCACCACCAGGCCAGCATGGTCAGCACCCACGCAGCTGCCAGGACCAGGCTTGCGTTGCGCCAGCGAGTATCCTCGACCAGCACTGTCAGCGGTTCGCCGGGCGGTTCAACGGCAGGAGGCGGCGGCATGGCCGGCAATGCCGAACCGGCGATACGAATTTGTTTTGCCGGCAGGCTGGCCACCTGCCACGAGGCCGTTGCCACGTTCCACCAGGGAAGTCGCAACTCGGGTAACTCGTAGACGCCCGGGGCTGTACCGATCATCGCGTACTGTTCCCTGCGCGTGGCAAAGACGCCGCCCGGTTCGCCGCGATCGCTGAGCTCCGGCTTGTCGGGATAGAGCCGAATGCCATCCGGCGCGCCGGGCTCGATGACCGGAATCTGCGTCGACAATTGCCCCAGGGCAGTGACATTGATGCGCCGCGTGATTGGCTCGCCCGCGGGCAGGCTATCGACTTCGCGTGACCAGGACTCGCTCAGCTCAACCGACCGGGCCGGCAGCCATACGGCATCCGGATATTCTGCCGGCGCCGGCGGGATCGGCTGGACGGTAATTCTGTGCCCCGCCGACAAATACAACTTGCGCCCGGTAATGCGGCCCTCGCGCAGCACGCGCGCTTCGAAGCGCACGGGGGCGATCAGCAATTCGCCGCTTTCCTGCGGAAACAGGGCATACATTCGCTCTACGACGTTGTAGGTCTTGCCGCCGAGTACGACGTCATAGCTCTTTTCCTCGGCTACCGCCTCGACCAGGACCTCGATACCGTCGAACGATGGTTCCCACAGCCGTGGCTGCCGCGTTGATACGGACCGGTAGACCTTGACCGTGAACAGAATCTGCGCCTGCACATAGGTGGACGTAAAGTCGGGCTCGGCGGTAATAAAGATATCCGCTTCCCCGGGAGGCTCATCGGCGGGTTCCTTCACGG
>DATCZF010000189.1:0-3643 GCA_036526055.1 Woeseiaceae bacterium | reverse complement strand
CCCTTGAAAACCCAGTCGGGAACGCCAAAAGTCGGCAATATGACGCTGGAGGCCTCGATCAGTACCCAGGCGATACCGATATAGAGACCGCCGGTCTTGAAGACCTCGCGTCGCTTTAGTTCCTTAACGAAGTTACTCATTATTATTTTGCCGACTCATCCCCCGATAAGTTCGTCGAGTGTAGCACAAGGATTTTGTCAAACTGATAGTCCGAATCGGGCAAGTTTCACTGTTGTGTAACTTAAATAATAGACCAGCCGGCAACGCTGACGACGGATGAGTTAAGATGCCCGGTCCTCGCTATGCTGGGAAATTAGTGAAGACCGATAACAAGGACAGCCATGCGCGTCTGTTTTAGTATGGCAACACGTTGCTTGCATATACCGAGGCACGCACACAGGGAAGCACCCCATCGACAGCATGACAAAGATCAACAAAAAACATTCGCTGAATTATCGTAATCGCCCCGGCGCCCTGCTTTTCCTGGTCGTGCTTGGCGCTGCCGCGGTCGCCGAGGAAATCGACGAAATCCAGGTCACGGCCACGCGCCGTGCGATCGATACGCACGACGTCTCGGTCGGCGCCACGGTCATCGCGGCCGCTGACGTCGCACAAAATGCGCTGGTCACCGATGCGCTGCAGGGCCGGGTTGGTACCTTCGTACAGGAAACCACGCCGGGACAAGGCGCCGCCGTCATTCGCGGGCTGAAAGGTTCCGCCCTGCTGCACCTGGTGGACGGCATGCGGCTGAACAACGCACTGTTTCGCAGTGCGCCGACGCAATACCTCGCCCTCATCGATCCGGCGATCATCGACCGTGTCGAAATTGCGAGAGGCTCATCGGCCTCCCTGTATGGCAGCGATGCCATGGGTGGGGTCGTGCAGTTACTCACCCGCCAGCCGCGCATTGAAGAAGACGCGTTCACGGTACACAACGAGTTGCGGCTGGGTTTTGATTCCGCCGACCTCGCCCGCTCGCTGAGTGCGTCGACGGAATTTGGCAACGCCAATCTCGCCAGCATGGTCAATCTTGGCTGGCGCAAAAATGGCAATCGCTTGACCGGTGCGGGCGACCGCGTTGCGCCGACCGCCTACGAATCGCGTTACCTGCGCTTCGCCAGCCGGCGACAGGCCAGCGAGCAGCAAACCTGGTCGCTCGACCTGCAGTTCGCCGAACAGCCATATACGCCGCGAATTGACGAGCTGATCCCGGGATTCGGTGAAACGCTGCCCGCGTCAGCGGAGTTCGCCTTTGCGCCCAACCAGCGCTTCTTTGCCCACGCGCGGCACGAGTACGCGCAGGGCTGGCTGGCGGTGGACTGGACGATCGATGCGGGCTGGCAACGCATCGTGGACGACCGGGTCATTCGAGCCTATGACTCCACGGAAACGCGTTACGAGGACAACGAGAGCGACCTGCTCGGCGTCTCCGTGCAGGGGTTTCGCGAACTGGGCGACAGCGACTGGCTGTTCGGCGCGGAATGGTACCGGGACGCGGTCGGCAGCAGCTCGAGGACTTACGACAGCGACACCGGAAGTGGCGGCATCGTCGCGCCGCGCTTTCCCGATGACTCGACCGTTGACCAGGCAGGCCTGTTCGCCAACCTGAATCGCCGTCTCGGGGCAACGCAGATCGTCTCTGCCGGGCTGCGCTATAGCCACGTCAGAATAGACATACCCGCGGCCCACGGTTACTCGGCGAGCCGTTTTAGCCGCAGCGACCTGAGCGGCGAACTGGGATGGCTCCTGCACCTCAGTGACACCCTGAATTTGACCGCCAATGTCGGGCGCGGCTTCAGGGCACCAAATATCTTTGACCTCGGCACGCTCGGCGAGCGGCCTGGCAATCGCTTCAACATACCCACAGCGAGCCTCGAACCGGAGCACGTTGTGCAGTTCGATGCCGGACTGAAATTCGACAATGGCAGCTGGCGTGGCGAGCTGGTTGCCTGGCGGCTGCGTTATACCGATCGCATCATCTCGGTTGCCACTGGTGACTTTACCGAGGACGGGCGCGAGATCGTGCAAAGCCGGAATGTCGCCGAGTCTGACCTGTGGGGCATTGAAAGCGGCGTTCGCTGGCAGGCAAGCGACGCCCTGTCATTGGCCGCGGTCGTCAATTACAGCCGCGGATCCGATACGGATGAAACCGCTGTGGACTATCCCGCCGATCGCATGCCGCCATTAAACGGCCGCCTGGAAATTGACTACGTGACCGATGCCGGCTGGGAAATCGCCGGCTACTGGCTGTTCGCCGGGCAACAGCACCGGCTCAGTCCGAGAGATATGTCAGACGTGCGCATCGATCCGGCCGGCACGGCGGGCTGGGGCAGTCTGGGTGCAAGCCTCAGGTTCACGCTTGCCGGCGGCACGCGGCTCGCGCTGCACGTGGACAACGTGCTCGACCGTGCCTACCGGGTGCACGGCTCCGGCATCGATGCACGCGGCATCAACCTGGGGGCAAGCGTCGAGTTTGCCTGGTAAGGGTCAGTGCAGAACGGCGTCCATCAGGACGTCGTGAATCACCTGGGTCGCAATCTCGACCAGCAGCACTTTGCCGTCGATCACAACCCTCTCGAACCCCTTGGGCGCAGGCGGCAGTCGACCGAGCAGCCCGTCGGGCAGGTACTGCTTGGCGATTCCTGGCGGCAACGGTTTGCCGCGCGCAAGGTTCTTGGCAATACCCGGCGGCAGGCCGCGCTTTTTAGCCTTGCCAGGCTTCGCCTCATCCCGGTGGTCGTGGTACCAGGCGCGAATCACTTCGATTTCGTGGGCCGAGAAAACGACGTCGACGCCAATGCTATCTGCCCTGGCAGGCAGCGCTGCCAACAGTATGGCGCCAATGCCCAGGGCTATAATCAGAAGACGGGCCATGTTCGTACCTCTATCTCACGGAACAAGGCTTGATTGTCGCGCATTAAACGCGCATGTTTCGTGACAGGGGTCACAAGCCTGGTAACTGCTGCGACCTGCAAATAACAGCGGTACCACGGCTGGCAGCCCAATATTTTATGAGGAGGCAGCCACCATGAAACGCAATCGACGCGCGCGAAGCATCGCGGGCCTTTTTGTCACTCTCTGCATGCTGCCGCTGCTGCTTGCCAACATGGCGTGCATGGATCCGCTGCCGGTACCGGTTGGTGATTCCGAGCGAAGCAGGATCGACCCGCGCCTCAACGGCATGTGGGTGGGCATGATGTTCGATATTCCCTACATCCTGGTCTTTGATTCCTTCGATAAGCGCGCCTGGGTCATGTCGATGTATGGCCTTGCTGTGGTCGAGTTGCAGGAAAAAGAAGTGGAAGTTCAGTTGCTGGAAGACGATACGGTGGTCGTTTTGCAGGAAGAGGACGTGGAGGTCGAACCCGCTAACGCGACTGCCTGGCTGGATGCGTTACAGACTGTCGGTATCGATGATAAGGCTTACTGGCATTACAAGGTCTGGAAAACCAAGCTGCGGGACACCGAGTTTCTCACCTGGGAGGCCGCCTCGGTGTTGGGCGAGGACGGACTCCACAAAGCGAACCTGTGGTACGTTTGGAAGCTCGAGTGGCTGGATAAGGACGGTTTCGAGCTTTCCCTCGTCGACGATGAATTTGAGGACATTGGCAAGGTCACGACACGGCGCCAGGCGGAACGCCTC
>DATCZF010000188.1:0-6937 GCA_036526055.1 Woeseiaceae bacterium | reverse complement strand
TCAGACGGAAGTGCCCGTCATGCTGGTCGCGGGTATCGTCGCCGTGATACTGGCCTGGGGTACGGTGGCGGGCCACGCCATGCGCATCGCACGAGCAAACCCGGTCCTCGCGTTACGCTACGAATAATAATAACGCCGGGGCAAGGGTCGGCCGGTTTACGGCCGACCCTTTTGTATTCAAAAGTCGCAGGCGCGCAGGTTGCCGGCTTCATCAAACGCCTACTTTCGCTTCGTGTCGAAATCGTTACAGGTCAGCATCACGCCTCCACGACGTACGGCTTGTACCCGGCGCGCCGCTCCGCACCGTCAGGACGGTGGTGCCATATGGTTTGCCGGGCATTTCCCATGTTAGGCTAAGTGACGGCCGCGCAGAGCGGCATTAGCCAGATGGGGGAATACAATGAATCTACGACGAGTTTCTCTGCTTATTGCCTCGACGGCGGTCGCGGCCTGTTCAGCGCCTTCGGACGAGGCAGGACAGGCAGAGCCGGCTGCAGCCAGCGCTGCGGCTGAAGCCGCTACCGTCTATGGGAACGCACAGGCAATGGGACAGGGTTCAATCCGGCCCTATGTCACGGTTGACGCCGAAGGAGTACCCACCGAAATCGGCGTGGACTTTCCCATGACCGCGCTACAGGGGCTGCCAGCCAAGAAAAACACGACGAGCCGCTGTTGGGACATGAATGGCGATGGCGAGATGACGACGGACGAATGCGACGGCGATACCGAGTGGCGCTTGCCCGTACCGGCGGTCAATGGAGAAGCTACGGCGCCTTACCAGTGGGTGGGCGTCAATTTCAACCCGGAAGGACATGTACCGCCGAATTGGGGTGTGCCGCATTTCGATTTTCACTTTTACACGGTCAGTGAAGCGCTGATCGACGGCATTCGCACAGGTCCATGCGCCATGATGATGAACTGTGAGGATCTCGAAAAAGGCAAAGTGCCGGTCGCCGAGCAATACGTCGCGCCCAACTACATCAGTATTGGCGCGGTGGTGCCCGCGATGGGCAATCACCTGGTCGACAGCACGTCACCACAAATGGGACCGCCCTTCGATCCGGCGACGCACGTCCTGATATACGGTTCCTACGATGGAGCGATTATCTTCATCGAGCCTATGGTTACGCTGTCCTACATGGAGGGTAAGCCCGAAGAGTGTTTCCCGGTTCCCCGGCCCGAGGCAGTTCAGGCGACCGGGCACTACCCGAAGCAATATTGCATTCGCTACGATGCTGAAGACGACTCGATGGTTGTCGCTTTGACCGATCTCGAATATCGCGAAGCGAGCTGATTCGAAAGCGCATAAAAAAACCGGCGGCAATTGCCGCCGGTTTTGTTTTGTCGCCGGTAAGCTAACCCGGCAGGCTGCTGCTAGTTGCCGAAATGCTTGGTATAACGCACACCAAACTCGCTGGCGTCGTTACTCAGCATGATCAGCACGTAGTCACCTGTATTCAGGCGGGCCTGGTCATAACGTTCGTCAGTAACGTTACGGCCGTAGGCTGACAGTGACCAGTCTCCCTGGGCCGGTTCATAGGTGACGTTGACGTTGAGCAGGCTGCGGGAATCTATCCCGGTATAACGGCCTGGATCCGCGGTCGGCTCACCGTACATGTCGTCCCTGTATGACCAGTCAGCACGCAAGAGGAGGCTGCCGCCATTGTCCAGGCTGACTGTCAATTCCGGGCTGATCGATGCGGTCCACTCCGGGGTCAACGGCGCCACGGCAACCGGGTCGTCCACGTCCACCGAGATGTAACCAACGGCAGAGTGCAGCCGGAAATTCTCGTTGACGACCAGGGTGCTTTCCCACTCGAAGCCCTGCGAAGTTTGCGAGACGATGATATTGCGCGTGTCAAAACCCGCACCGGATGTCGTGCTGACCTGGTAAGGCAGGTCGTCGTAGTCGGTCGAGAAGACGGCAATGCTCATGCTCAGGTTATCCAGCGGCTGGCCCTTCAGACCCACTTCATAGTTCTGGGCAGTAATGTTGTCGCCCGCAACGAAGCAGTTAACCGGGTTCAGGTTGCCGGGCTGATCGAAGTCGAGGTACCCGAACAGGCAATAGGCCCGCGGCGGGAACTGGCCCGACTGGTAGCCATTCTGCAAAGTGCCATAGAGGCTAAGCCGATCGTTCAGCTCATAGACGCCGGACAGTTCCCAGCTGGTCTCCGACCAGTTGCGTGCGCCACTGGTGTAAATGAAATCGCTGATATCGACAAACGCATCCTTTTCATCGTCGGTGAAACGCAGGCCGGCTGAAATACGCAGCCGCTCCGATACGTCATAGCCGAAAGTGCCATAAAGCGCCTTGCTCTTGACGGATTGATCAAGGAAATATGTGCCTGCACCCCCAAGGAAAATATTGGGGTCCTGCAGGTTCATGCCGTCTTCCTTGAAGTAGTAAAGGCCGGCAACGAAATCCCAGTCGCCATAGTCTCCAGACAGCTGTAGTTCCGCGGATGTCTGGTCGGCTTCGCCGTCCTCGGGGAAGGCCAGGAAGTTATCAGCAAAACTGTCGTCATCCAGCCCGGCTTTGTATTCCGAGCGGCGGTCACTAAGGATCAGCTTGGCCGATACTTCGTCACTGACTGTCCAGTCGGCGGTCAGCGACAGGCCACGCGCTTCATTGGTGACCGCTATCTGGTCAGCCTGCATCGTGTTGTTGTCGTAAGGATCGGCGGCAAGGTCCGAATTCCGGTAGCCGGCCCCATAAACGGCGCCATTTGGCAGTTCGTCAATGAGCGTCGTGTAAGGGCGTAAACCGTTATCACCCTTGTTACCATCGGCGACGAGAAGCAGCGAGAAATCCTCGCTGGGTGACCAGCTCAAGGCCACACGTGCAGAAATATCCTGCATTTCGCCGACTTCCTTGCGCGGGTTGTCGAGCATCGGGAAGCTGCCGATGCCATCGCGGTGCTGGTAGGCACCGGTGACCGACATCGCCCAGTCGTCGCTCAGCTTGACGTTGTTGTAGAAGTCACCGTTCAGGCGTCCGCGGCTTCCATAAGTTAACGATACGCGGCCGCCTTCATCCTCACCTGGCTTTGCCGTGATGATATTGATCGCGCCGCCAATCGAGTTTCTGCCGTACAGCGTACCCTGCGGACCGCGCAACACTTCGACGCGCTCGATATTAGCAAGGCTCCAGTTCTGTCCGACCTGGCGACCGAGATACACGCCGTCGACATAGACACTGACACCGGGATCCGTCGTAATCAGGTGATCCTGCAGTCCGATGCCGCGAATGAACGGATTTACCGACGACGTGTGACCCGCCGAAAACTCGGTGACGTTCAGGTTGGGCACGAACTTGCCGATATCAACCAGGTCGCCAATGCCGGCTCTTTCGATGCCTTCGGCCGTAAATGCGCTGATGGCCAATGGCACATCATAGATGCTTTCTGTGCGCTTGGTCGCTGTCACCATGATCTCTTCGATCACCGCCGCGTCGTCCGGATTCTCCTGCGCGAGCACGGTCGTGCCCAGGCCGGACAGGCCGAAAGCCGCAACCATGGCTGCGGCTAACATGTTCTTAGTCATGAATTCCCCCTAATTAGTATTTGTTTAGACTTTCTGTCGTTGCTCGGTCCCGCCAAATCGCGATATGAAACCCTTGCGCTGGCATTCGTGTAATGGCTCTTGCGTGTGCCTTTCTTGTTCCAGTAAGCGGCCTATGATGCGCTCTTACTACCCTCTTTGTCCAAAGATGACGAATCTGTAAACAAATGGCAATTGACGTAATGCGGTTTTGCGGCTGTCCCGGCATTCACCCGCCTGGGGATTTCTTTGCTGCAGTGCGGCATTGCTTCAGGGCAGCGCGTATGGAAAGGGCAGCCGGATGGCGGATTCATGGGCGAGGGAATGTCCCCGGCAAGCACTATTCGTTTAGAGCGCCGGGTCGCATCCGGTATGGGAATTGCCGACATCAGTGCACGCGTATATGGATGCTTTGGATCCCGATACAGGCTTGCGGAGTCTGTGAACTCGACCAACTGACCGAGATACATGACTCCCACGTCGTCGCTGACATGCTGGATGACGGCCAGGTCGTGCGAAATGAACAGGAAGGAAATGCCATGATCCCTCTGCAATTTCGATATCACGTTGAGAACCTGTGACTGCACCGACACATCGAGCGCAGATACAGGCTCATCGGCCACGATGAATTTCGGATTGAGCGCAAGGGCCCGAGCGATGCCGATACGCTGCCTTTGTCCGCCGGAAAACTCGTGGGGGTAGCGGGACAGGACGTTTTTACGCAGGCCAACGATTTCCAGCAGTTCCTCGACGCGACGCTGCCTGTCTTCCGGTTTGCCGATGTTGTGGACGTCGAGCGGCTCCTGAATCGTCTGCCCGATCAGTCGCCGCGGGCTTAGCGAGGCATAAGGGTCCTGGTAAATGATCTGCATGTCGCGCCGGCGCTTTTTGAGCGCCTCCCGATCCAGCTGGCAAATATCGGTACCGTCGAGAAAAATCTTGCCGGACGTGGGTTCATGCAGGCGCAAAACAGCCCGGCCCAGCGTCGATTTGCCACAACCCGATTCGCCAACCAGTCCCAGCGTGCGGTGACTGGCCAACTCGAAACTCACGCCATCGACAGCCTTTACCGTGGCGACAACCCGATGGAACAATCCCCCGCGAACGGGAAAATGCTTCTTCAGATCGACCACTTTCAGCAAAGGTTTTGACACGTCCTTACTCCTGGCGCAGCGGATGGAAGCACGCCGCACCGGCGATTCCCGAGGCATCCGCGACGTACTGTGGCTGCGACTGACGGCACTGCGCATCCGCGTGCTTGCAACGGTCCGCAAACCGGCAACCGGCCGGCAGATGCATCAGGTCCGGCACAATGCCTGGAATGATTGGCAATTCCGCCAGGCGCTCATCGCGTATCCGGGGAATCGAGTCCAGCAGTCCCCGCGTATAAGGATGTCGCGGACGCGAAAACAAATCGGCAATTGAGCCGGTCTCGACGATATTGCCGCAATACATCACCAGCGCACGCTGGCAGGTTTCGGCGATGACGCCTAGATCGTGGGTCACCAGGATCACCGCCATGCCGAATTCTTCCTGCAGCTTGACCATCTGCTCGAGGACTTGCGCCTGTGTGGTGACGTCCAGTGCCGTGGTTGGCTCATCCGCGACGAGCACCTTGGGATCACAGGACAGCGCCATGGCGATCATGACGCGCTGACGCATACCGCCGGAGAGCTGATGCGGGTATTCATCGATGCGCTTCTGCGGGGCAGGAATACCGACTCGAAAGAGCATATCGATGGCCATCTGGCGAGCCTGGCGACGCGTCAGGTTTTTATGCTGTCGCAGCACATCCACCATTTGACTGCCCACACTAAGCACCGGGTTGAGGGCCGTCATGGGCTCCTGGAAGATCATGGAAATCTCGTCGCCGCGAATGTCTTGCATTTCCTCGTCGGAGACCTTGGTCAGGTCGCGGTCGCCGAGCATGATAGATCCGGAAACGATGCGGCCGGGGGGTGACGGTATCAGGCGCAACAGGGCCAGGCCGGTTACGGTTTTGCCGCATCCCGACTCACCGACAATGCCGACGGTCTCATTCGGATAAATATCGAAACTGATGCCGTCGACCGCCCTTACAGGTCCGTAACGCGTCGTAAATTCAATGACGAGGTTTCTGACGCTCAGCAGCGGCTTTGCACTTGAATTGCTCATTCCTCCGCCACCTTCTTGGGATCCAGCGCATCCTGTAATGCGTCCGAGAACATGTTGAAGGCCATCACCAGCCCGAACATGAAAACCGAGGCCGCGAGGAAATTGTTGAAGTTTCCGGACAATACCTCGATCGTGGATTCGGAAATCATCAAGCCCCAGCTCACGCCGTCCTGCACGCCGAGCCCGAGGAAGCTCAGGATGACTTCGGACTTGATCGCTGCGACGAAAACGATCGTCGCCTGCACGAGCAGGATGTGAAATGTATTCGGCAAAATGTGCCGGAATATGATCAGGATCTGTGGGACGCCGATGGATCGGGCCGCCTCGACAAACTCGTAATTCCGCAGCTTGATCACTTCGCCACGAACGAGTCGGCCGGTTGTTGTCCAGAAAGTCGAAACCATTGCCACATGCATCGCGTAGGGATTGTCTTTCATGGCAAAGGCGACGGCAGCCACGAACAGGTAAAACGGAATGGAGTCGAGGACTCCCTTGAGCCAGAGTATGATCTCGTCTATCCAGGTGCCGCTGAAGAAACCGGCAGTCGCGCCAAGCAGTGCGCCCAGCAGCGTCGATAGCACGGCAACGACAAGGCCGATCTCAAAGGCCGTTTTGATGCTGAAAATCGTCCGCTGGAATATGTCCTGACCGATAATATTGGTGCCGAACCAGAATTCGCCGGACATCGGCGACCACTTCGGGCCTTCGACGTCACTCCAATGGGTGCCCCACAACCCGAACCAGACACCGAGAGCCGTAATGAAATATGCCAGGACGATGGCGAGGCCAACCAGCCCGGCCCGGTCCCTGCTGAATTTGTAGAGAGCCTTGCCCCAGATGGATTCGTGATGTGTCGCCGGCGCTGCAGCTACTGCATTGCTGTTGACCGCCGCGCTCATTTCAGCGATACCCGCGGGTCGACGGCCCGGTACAAAATGTCGGTCACGAGCAACGTCAGGACGAAAAGCACCGCCGTCAGGCTCACCACGGCCTTCAGGACCGGCTGGTCGCCCGAAGTAATGGCGTCAAAAGTGATTTTGCCGACGCCCGGAATGCCGAAATAACTCTCGATCAGCAGGCTGCCACTGACGACCACCAGCGGGATCGAAAACATCACACGGGTGATGATCGGAATGAGCGAGTTTTTCAGAATATGCTTGAAAAAGAGTTTGAACGGCGAAATGCCGAAAGCCCTTGCCGTGCGCACATGGTCACGGGTCATTTCCTCAACCAGTACGGC
>DATCZF010000187.1:0-14467 GCA_036526055.1 Woeseiaceae bacterium | reverse complement strand
CAGTTACTTTTTCGACGCGCAGCGACAAAGCATGGCGGTCGGCCTCGCGGAACCGCAGTCGACCGCGGCGCTCAGCGAATTCCGCCACCTGCCGGGCGTCATCGCGGTTGAGCCCAAGCGAACCGTAGGTGCGGATTTCAGTGTGAAAAACCGCAAGCATCGTGGCGGCATCATTGGTGTCGCGCCGGGTTCGCAACTGCAGCCGGTGTATGACGAAACCGCGGCGCGCGACGTGCCGATACCGGACAGCGGCCTCCTGATTGCCAATCGCCTGGCGCGTAAACTCCAGGTCAGTACCGGCGACGAAGTGTGGGTGGAGATCCTCGAGGGTCGCAGGCCCGGTGCATTCGTGCCGGTGGCCGGTACCTTTGAGACGCAGATCGCGATGCCGGCCTACATGAATCTCGATGAACTCAACCGTTTGCTCGGCGAGCGGCCGATGATGGGGTATGCCAACCTGCTGGTCGACAGCAACGCGGAGGATGAGTTATTCGCGAAACTCAAGGAAATGCCGGCGATCAGCGCGATCATGCTGCGGCGCGCGGCGATCGAGGCGTTCCACGAAACGCTCGGCAGCCAGATTCTGATTTTTGTCGGCCTGTTTGCCGGCTTCGCCTGCGCGCTAGGCTTCGGTGTCACCTACAACAGCACCCGCATTGCGCTTTCCGAGCGGGGCCGGGAACTGGCGACCTTAAGGGTGCTGGGGTTCACGCCGGGCGAGACGGCCTACATCCTGCTGAGCGAAATGGGCGTCCTGATCCTGGTCGCGCTGCCGCTGGGCTGTGTGTTTGGCTGGGGGCTGTGCCTGATGATGGCGTCCGCTTTCGACACCGAGCTGTTTCGCGTACCGCTCATCATCGACCCGTCAACCTACGGCATGGCGGTCCTGTTCGCACTGTTTGCGTCCGTCGTGTCGGCCTGGCTGGTCGGCATGCGGGTCAACCATCTCGATATCATTCGAGTTCTGAAGACAAGGGAGTAGCGTTATGAAGGCGCAACACAAGCGAGGGCTCTTCTGGAGTGTCATGGGCCTGTTGCTGGTCGCCGGACTGATGATGGCATTCTGGCCGCGCGCCCTGGTTGTCGACATTGCCGAAATCGGCAGCGGACCACTGGCATCGACGGTGACCGAAGAAGGGATCACGCGCGTCAAGGATATCTACACATTGTCATCGCCCGTTGACGGCAGGCTGCAACGCATTGAAGCCGAGGCCGGCGACCCGGTTGTCGCTGGCGAAACGGTGATTGCACAGATCGAGCCGATCGACCCGAGTTTTCTGGATCCGCGTTCTGAAGCCCAGGCGCAGGCCAGCGTGCGCGCCGCCGAATCGGCTGAGGGTCTCGCAAAAGCCGAGGTGGAACAGGCGCAGGCAGAACTCGATTTCGCCGTTACCGAACTGGAGCGGGCACGGCAACTGATTAGCGAATCGACGATTTCGCGGCGTGAACTCGACAACGCCGAACGCCTGTACCGGACGCGCAAGGCCGCGCTCGCCACTGCGCTTGCGGCGCTGCAGGTTCGCAGTTTCGAACTCGAACGGGCTAAAGCCCTGTTAATGTCGCCGCGGGATACTCAGGCACAGCACGGCGTTTGCGAATGCATTCCGATACGCGCACCGGTCGACGGACGCGTGTTACGCAAGATCCAGGAGAGCGAAGGGGTGGTTGTGGCCGGTGCGCCGCTGGTCGAGATCGGCAATCCCGAGCAGCTGGAAATCGTTGCCGACCTGCTGTCGACGGATGCGGTCAAGGTCGAGGCCGGGCAGGACGTCGAAATATCCGGCTGGGGCGGCGAGGGACCGCTGCAGGGGAGAGTGCGTATCGTCGAGCCCTTCGGCTTTACCAAGATCTCGGCGCTCGGTATCGAGGAGCAGCGTGTCAACGTGATCATCGACTTCACCAGTGACACCAGGGACTGGCAGCGGCTTGCCCACGGCTACCAGGTTGAGGTGCACGTCATCCTGTGGCGCTCGAAGAGTGTGCTGAGCGTGCCGTTAACCGCATTGTTCCGCAGCGGGCGCGACTGGGCGGTCTACGTCGTGGAAGATGGGCGAGCGGTATTGCGCACGCTGAAGCTTGGTCACCGCAGCGCGGTAGCCGCCGAGGTGCTCGATGGGCTGACTGCGGGAGATCGAGTGATCCTGCACCCGAGTAACCAGGTGGACGACGGCATTCGCGTCGCGCCCCGGGACTAGATTTCGACGGCGCTCGTTGGCGGTAACACGCCCGCCCACGGCTTCGCCTCTTCGAAGGCGTAGGCCAGTTTCAGCAACAGGTCTTCCCTGCCGGTACGCGACGACAGCTGCACCGCGAGCGGCAACCCCTTCTGTGACAGCCCCATGGGTACCGACATGGCCGGCGTGCCGGCGGCATTGTGAATCTGCGTGTAGCCCGCGAAACGGGTGACGCGCTCGATCATCGTCTCGCGCGCAATGTCCGGGGAGAACCAGCCAATCGCTTGCGCCGGGGCAGCGGTGACCGGGGTCAGCCAGGCATCGTATTGCCCGAACCACTCGTCGACCGACTGCGTCACCATCACCATCTTCTTGATGGCTGCGGGCAGGGCTTCTACCGGCATGGCCTTGAAGGTTTCGGCGAGCCAGATGGTCGACGGTTCGAGTACACCGCTGACGCGCGGATCGATACCCGATGCATAGGCGATGTAATCGAAGACGTCCGCCGTGCCCTTCGACCAGATGACGAGAAACTGGTCAAAGAAGTCCTGGTCGGCCAGCGGCGAGTCCTCGGTCACGATGATTTCATGGCCCATGGACTCGAGCATGTCGGCCGCTTCGAGGATTGCGCCTTCGATTTCCGGGTGCGGCATCTCGCCGATATTCGTTGTCATCGAAACGGCGATCTTTAATGGGCCTGTATCGCCGGGTGTCGCAAAACCCACGGGCGGCAGCAGGCCATCCTCCGCGCCGCTCTCGGTCAGCGCCAATGCGAGCGCGGAATCACGCACCGAAATCGACATCATGTTCTTGATCGACAGGGGGTAGACCCGGTTGCCATAGCCCTGGTCGGGAAAACGGCCGCGCGTTGGCTTCAGCCCGAAAATACCGCACATCGCAGCCGGTATGCGAATCGATCCGCCGCCGTCGCTGCCTTGCGCCATCGGCACCATGCGCGCGGCGATCGCCGCGGCGGTGCCGCCGGAGGAGCCTCCGGCCATGTAATTCTTGTCCCAGGGGTTGCGCGTTGGCCCCAGGGCCAGCGGCTCGGTGGTCGGCAGCAGGCCGAATTCCGGCGTGTTGGTCTTGCCGAGTATGACGACACCCATCTCTTCGATGTGGTCGGTGTAAGGCGCCTGGGAGTCCGCAACGGCGTCAATGAACGCTGCCGAGCCGCGGGTGAAGCGCATGCCCTTGTACGCATTGAGGTCCTTGAGGAGCGAAGGGACACCGCGGAACTGACCTGACGCTACCGAGCGGGCACGCTCCTGCGCACGCTCGTAGTCGGTCGTGATGACGGCATTCAGGAGCGGATTGACGGTTTCGATACGCTTGATGGCGGCATCCACGGCTTCAAGCGCCGAGATTTCACCGCGCTCGATCAGCGCCGCCTGGTCGGTCGCATCGAGCAAGGCGAGGTCGACCGCCGACGAGACGTCACTGCGGCGCTGGCAGCCGGGCAGTGCGGAAACGCCGGCGGCGGCGAGTATCGCGAGGAAAGCGCGTCTGTCCATCATTCGGTCCCCTTAAAGTCTATGTGGCGGCTGATCGATTGAACCACGGCAGCGCCGGCGGGTCACGCCGAGTCGAGCCTTTCGCGCAACCATTCCTGGAATTCCCACACGCCATGCTCCTGCGGCACCAGGACTCCGGACTCATGCCGCAGGCTCCTGAGCCCGGCCTGGTTGAGTTCACAGGCCTTGCCATCCTGTGCAACGACACGCCTGGCCAGTCCCAGCATGTGCGGAATCTCGTCGGCATACGCGTCGCGTGTTGCCGGTAAAAGCAGCCAGTCGACGACGAGCTCGGTCTGCTCGGGACCGATCGGCACGACCCGCACGCTGCGCGCATAGTCGCGGTGCACGACGACGAACATCGTCGGCGTAAACGTCGCGAAGGTCATGCCGGCTTCCTGCTCTTCTTTCGTCAGCCCGTCGATGATCGGCAGCCGCGACTGGCCATCCAGTGTCCAGGTGTGCATGCCCTCGGCAACGGTCGGCTCACCGGTATCGCCATCCTTCTCCGGCGTCCAGCCGGGTTCGTCATGCCGGGCGATCAGCGCCTTTTTGTAGACTGGCACGACATGGCATAACTCCGGATGAACCTTGGGGCAGTGGTAACACTCCATGTAGTTCTCCCAGAAAATCTTCCAGTTGCAGGCGAGCGGGTGTCGATCCTGCTGCACGGAAACCATGTCGGCCAACGGCCAGTGGGCGACGCGCTTCGCCTCGTCGCCGAGAAATTCTTCGAAAGCCTGTCGCGGATGCTCATCGAGGTTGATGAACACATAGCCACCCCACTCACCGATCGCGACCGCGTACAGCGAATAGTTCGCTGGATCGAAATCGTCGGTCTTCAGCCGGTGCGGTGTCGCGAGCAGTTTGCCGTCCAGCCCGTAGGTCCAGGCGTGATAGGGGCAGACGATGCGGCCGTTACGAAAGCGGCCGCTGTTCGCCTCGCACAGGATCGAGCCGCGATGCCGGCAGGTGTTGTGAAAGGCGTGCCAGCCATCGCCGTCGCGGGTCACGATGATGTTCTGGGTGCCGATGCGGACGGCGCGATAGTCGCCCTCATTGGGCCAGTCTTCGGCGCGCCCGATGCACACCCATTCGTGATACCAGATGGCATTTATTTCGCGGGTAAACTGCGTCGGATCGAAATACCACTCTGCCGGAATGGTGGGCTCGCAGCGATCAAGTACTGACATGGCCGGAAACTCCTTAAAGGTTCCGCCCATTCTCGCCGAAAATTGACTTTGCCGCCAAATTCGAACACCGTTTCGGGCAGTCCTGTCTTGCCTGTGGAGAGCTGTTGCCATGAGCGCACGAGTGCTGAACGAAGAAGAACTGCGGCGTGTCGTCGGGATCAACGAAGAAGCCCTCGACGCCGTCGAACAGGCCTTTACCTGGCTGCAGGAAGACCGGGTCGACATGCCGCCGATCATGCATATCTCCGCGAGCGACAAAAACGGCGACATCGACGTGAAAAGCGCCTACGTCAGCGGCATGCCCTATATCGCGATCAAGATTGCCTCGGGGTTTTACGAAAACCCGCAACGCGGGCTGCCGGCCGGCAGCGCGATGATGGTGCTGCTTTCTGCCGACACCGGTTTCTGCGAAGCGGTTTTACTGGATAACAGTTACCTGACGGACCTCCGTACCGGTCTCGCCGGCGCGGTCGCTGCCCGCTACCTGGCGCCCTCTGAGGTCGATACGGTCGGCGTGATCGGCACGGGCGTGCAGGCCCGTTACCAGGTCGAATGCCTCGCGCTGCTGCGCCGGTTTTCAAAATTACGGGTCTGGGGGCGCAATCGTGAGCACGCGAAGCGCTACGCCGACGACATGGCTGCACGACACGGTCTGGATGTGACCGTTTGCGATATTCCCGATGACGTCGCGCAGGGTGCACAGGTGGTCATCACCTGCAGTGCAAGCAGCGAACCGCTGTTAACGGCCCGGGCGCTGCATCCTGGCCTGCACATCACCGCCGTGGGCGCGGATTTTCCGGGCAAGCAGGAGCTCGATGCGGAGATTTTGCGACGCGCCGACATCCTTGTTTGCGATCGTCTGTCGCAATGCCGCGCCAATGGCGAGATTCAGCACTTGCTGACAGACGGCGAATTGCCCGCCGGGATTGACCTCGTCGAACTCGGCGAGCTGACGACCGGCGCGCGACAGGGAAGGACCTCCGACACCGAGATTACCGTGTGTGACCTGACCGGCACGGGCGTGCAGGATACCGCGATTGCCAATCTTGCTTACCGCAAGGCAACCGGTCGCTAGGACTATGCCTTGGCGCGCGGTTTTTTCTTTCGCAGCTCGTCAAAGATCGTATCGATTCGCCGAAGGCCTGCCTTGAGCTTGGTCACGTTGTAGCCAAAGCCAATGCGCAGGTAATTGCCGATGCCGAAATGGCTGCCCGGCGTGATCAGCACCGACTGTTCCTTGCGCAGCCGGTCAAACAGCGCCACCGAGCCGATCGGCAGGTGATATTTCACGGTCGCGATCGCGCCCGCGTGCGGCCTGGCATAGTCGAGGATGTCGGCATGCTTTGCGATCCATTTTTCCAGCAGCGGCAGGTTGGCGGCGATGATGCTTCGCGTCCGCGCCAGAACTTCGTCGCGGCGTTTCGGCTGCATCACGATATCGGCGAGGTGATCCGATAGCCGCGCTGGCGTCAGCGTCAGGTAGTCGTGGTACTGGACCAGGTGATCGATCATTGTCGGCGGCGCGACGAGCCAGCCGGTGCGCAGGCCGGGCAGGGCAAAAGCCTTGGACAGGCCGCTCGAGATGATGACCTTGTCGTAGCGGCCCCAGAACGTGGGTGACAACGGCCCGGAAACTTCCGCGCCACGGTAGATTTCATCGGCAAGAATCCAGGCGCCGACGCGCTTTGCCTCATCGATGATGAACTGCATTTCATCGTCGCTCAAAACGTAGCCGGTCGGGTTATTGGGGTTGGTGACGACGATCACGCGGGTGGTCTTCGTGACGGCCTTTCTCAGGCTGTCGCGGTCAAGCTGCCAGCGCCAGGCGCCGTCCGTATTGCGCTTCATGACGAGCCGGTACGCGCTGGTCTGTTTGCCATAGGCGCGCGCGATGCCCCAGCCCTGCAGGTAATTCGGCACCATGAAAGCGACCCGGTCTTTCGGACCCACGAGACCCCACAGCGTCATGTAATTGGCTTCCGAGCCGCCGTTCGTCACGGTCACGCAGGTGTGATCGGGGGCGCCATAAAAACGCGCGATATTGCGACGCAGGCTGTCGCGCCCGGTGGAATGCGGGTAGCCGAGCGGTAATGCATCCAGTTTTTTGCGCGCATCGCCGCTGACGAGATCGCCCAGCGTGAGCGGCAGGACACCGCTTTCCGAGAGGTTGTATTTGACCTCGTTCTCGTACAGGCACTGGGTTCTTTCCATGTGAAAGCGATCAATTTTCATCGTGTACTCCCATTGCTCGGGTCTGTTTGTGTAAATTCCAGGGCGGCATCGAGCAGCCAGTGTCGCAGGCTGTCGGTAAAACTGCGCGGGCACAGCAGGTCGTAATGACTGCCGTTGCGAACCACTGCCACGCGAATTCCCTCGATCGCGGAAATCGCCATGCTGCCCTCGGGAAATGCCGCGGGATGCAGGTCGATCGGCAGACCTTTGCGCAACACGTCGCGGACGCTGTTGCCGCTTAACTTGAACAGCGTGTGTGAATGCGACAGGACCGTTATCGCGAGCCCGTTACCGGCGAATGCGATGACACTGGCGTCGACGATGCTTTGCCCGGTCTCGAGCAACCAGTAGCGAGACGGCCCGACGTGCAGCAAGTAACTGCCCTCATCGAGCCGGGCCGTGAGCTCACCCAGCAAGGCCTGCAGCGCCGATTCCGCACCGGGCCATGCCGCCAGTTCGTGAAGGCGCTTTTCGGTCACGAGTCGCAACGAGAACGCGCCGTGGTTTTGCGCTGTCTCAGCCACGCAAACGCTCTCCCTTGCTGTCGAAGAAATGTGCGGGCACCACTTTTACCGCGACATGGGTGCCCGCCAGCGGGTTGGTTACGTGCACGGTGTGGCCGTGCAGGACCTCGCCGCCACGAACGAAAGCCAGGCCGATTTCACGCTTCAGCGTCGGGCTGTAGCACGCGGAACTGACATGGCCAAGGCTGACTGACGGTTCACGTGGCTCTTTTTCCGCCACGATATGGGCGCCGGCGACGATGGGCTGCTGCGGGTCTACCGGTTGCAGGCCGACCAGCTTGTTGCGCTGGACATCGTTAAGTCCCGGGCGCTGCCGCAGCGCAGCGCCGATGAAGCGGTCATCCTTGCGCGCCATCGCTGCCAGGCCGAGATCGTCCAGCGTGCGGTTGCCATCGATATCGGCGCCGGTCAGGTGGCCTTTTTCGATGCGCAAAATATCCATGGCATCGAGGCCATAGGGCATCAGGTCGAAAGCCTCGCCGGCGCGTACCAGTTCGTCGGCCAGCAGTTCGCCGCAGTCGGCCGGCACATAGAGTTCGTAGCCGAGTTCTCCGGAGAAACTGATGCGCAGCACGCGCAGCGAGTGGCCTTTCCAGGGAATATTGGCGATGCCCATGAACGGCAGGCGCTCCGCGCTGACGGCATCGCCGAGCATCGCTCTCAGCAGGTCGCGACTGCGCGGACCGGCGACGGCAATGGCTGCCCATTGTTCGGTAACGTCACAGGCGTGAGCGCGCAGCGTTGGCCAGGTGACCTGCAGCGCAAACTCCATGTTGCGTAACACGAGCGCCGCGTGATCCGTCGTCGTGGTCATGAAAAAGTGTTGTTCGCCGAGGCAGGCGGTCGTGCCGTCATCGTAGACGAAACCGTCGTCCTGCAGCATGACGCCATAACGCGCCTTGCCAGGAGCGAGATTGGCGAAGCGGTTGACATAGAGGCGCTCGAGCAATTCCCGGGTATCGGGTCCCTGTATGTCGATCTTGCCGAGGGTCGAGACGTCGCAGCAGCCGACCGCGTTGCGCACGTGGGCCGCCTCGCGAAGGGCGGCGGCGCGCCGGTCCTCGCCGTCGCGCGGATAGCCCAGCGGCCGTTTCCATAAGCCCGCATCGCTCAGCAACGCGCCGTGCCTCTGGTGCCAGGCATGGAGTGGCGAGTGCCTGACCGGGGAGATATGCTCGCCGTGCTTGCGCCCGGCAATGGCACCCATCGTGACCGGTGCTGCCGGCGGGCGAAATGTCGTTATACCGACCGCAGGAATCGCTTCCCCGCGTAATGCCGCCATCGCCGCGAGCCCATTGAGGTTGGCGGTCTTGCCCTGGTCGGTGCCCATGCCGAGCGCCGTGTAACGCTTCAGCAGCTCGGCCGAGGCGTAGCCTTCGCTGACACCCTGGCGTACGTCGTCCAGGGTCACATCATTTTGCAGGTCGACGAAGCACTTGCCGTCGGGTTCCGGCATGGGCCCCGGAATGGCGGAGGCTTCCAGCGCCGCAACGCTCGGCAGCTCGAGTCGCGCCGCGGTAAGACCGAGACGGTCGAGCGCAGCTTCCGCAGCCGCCAGCCCCTGCTGCAGGCAGGCGGCTGTCGCCATCTCGCCGTTGCAGGCGCCGGCGCTCAGCCAGGGCTCGCGTGGTTCACCCGGCAGGAACGTTTGCAGCCGATCGTCGAAGCGCGGTTTGCCGCCGGCCTGGCTGTGCAGCGCAATCGTCGGCGTCCAGCCGCCGGAGAGCAAGAGCGCATCGCAGGCAACTTTCTGCCCGTCATTCAGCGCGGCCGCGCTGACACGCTGGCGTCCCAGCGCCCTTTGCACCTGGTTGCCGAAAAACGTGATGACATTGGCGCCGTGGCAGGCGTCGAGGAGCGCCTGGCTGCACTCGCTGCGAGTATCGACGACGGTAACGCGCGCGTGCGGCGCCAGTGCCAGTGCCGTCATGTATGCGCTGTCGTTGTTGGTATAGATAAGAATGTTCTCGCCAGGGCAAACTGCGAACTCGTTGAGGAAGCCCTGTGCGGCACTCGCCAGCATGACGCCGGGCAGGTCATTATCGGCGAGCAGCATGGGTCGTTCGATGGCGCCGGTCGCGAGGATCACTTCACGGGCACGCACCACCCAGTGGCGTTGCCGAGCCTGTCCCGCGGGAATCTCCGCGACATGTTCGTTGAGTCGCTCGACCAGGCCAAGGACATTGCTGTCGTAATAACCGAAAGCCGTACAGCGCTGCAGCAGCGTGACGTTGTCCAGCGATTCCAGCTCGGCAACGATGTGCGCTGCCCAGTCCCGCAGTTCGTCACCGGCGGCGATACCGCTGCGAATGGCGCCGCCGGGCACCGCGTTCTCGTCGGCGATGATGACGCGGGCGCCGCTGCGCGCTGCCGTTGCCGCCGCCGCCAGCCCCGCTGGCCCCGTACCGACGACGAGAACGTCGCAGAATGCCTCGATACGTTCGTAGCGATCCGGGTCGGCGGACGGTGGTGCGACACCCATGCCCGCGGTGCGGCGAATGAAGCGTTCATAGAACTGCCAGCCTTTTGCGCCGGGCCACATGAAGGTCTTGTAGTAGAACCCTGCCGAAAAAAACCGGCCGAAAAGGTTGTTGATTGCGCCGATGTCGAAACGCAGGCTCGGCCAGGCATTCTGGCTGCGGGCGACGAGGCCATCGTGCAACTCGACTGTGGTGGCGCGTGTGTTGGGTTCGCTGCGGTTGCCGCGGCCTACTGTGACCAGCGCGCTGGGCTCCTCGCTGCCGGCGCTGAACACGCCGCGCGGCCTGTGATACTTGAAGCTGCGTGCAAGGAGCAGGCAGTCATTGGCGAGCAGGGCGGATGCGAGCGTGTCACCCTCGTAAGCCGTGTACTTACGGCCATCAAAGGTAAAGCGAAGCGGCCTTTCGCGATCGATGCGGCCACCGCTGTCGATCCTGTGTGCCTTGCCGCTCATCGCCGGCCTGCCTTGTCACGCGCGAGGCGTGAGGCGGTGATCTTGTGAGTCAGCGTATCGCGGGTGACGACCAGCCAGGACCGGCAGCCCATGCCGTGGTGCCAGAGCTCGTGATGTCTGCCGCGCGGGTTGTCACGCTGGTACACGTATTCAGACCACTCGCTGCCGGGCGCGGTGTCGGATGGCCGCTTCACGGTTGCGTCGCCGAAATAGGTAAATTCGCTGTGATCGCGATGTCCGCAGTGAGGGCAAAATATGCGAATCATTTCGTCACCTCAGTGCATGTTGAAGAACGGCCCGGCGCCGTTCTCGTTGATGGTGTAACCGGTCTCGAATCGATCCAGCGTGAAGGGCGCATTGATCTCGTGTGGACTGCCCGTGGCCAGCGTGTGTGCAAACATCCAGCCCGAGCCCGGCGTGGCCTTGAAGCCCCCATAACACCAGCCGCAATTCAGATAGAGGCCATCGATCGGTGACGGGCTGATGATCGGCGAACCGTCGGGGGTCATGTCACAAACACCGCCCCAGTGACGTAACAGGCGCACGCGACTCAGCAGCGGAAACATCGTGACCGCGGCTTCCAGAACGTCATGCACGATCGGCAGGTTGCCGCGTGCCGCGTAGGAGTTGTAGCGGTCGAGTTCGCCGCCAAAAACGAGGCTGCCGCGATCGGACTGGCTGATGTAGAAATCGGCAACTTCGAAGGTGAGCACGGTGTCGATGATCGGCTTCAGCGGTTCGGTGACGAAGGCCTGCAACAGGTGGCTCTCGATCGGCAGCCGCAGGCCGGCGAGCCCGGCAACCTGCCCGGTGTGGCCGGCGACCGCGAGACCAACACGCTCGGCGCGAATTTCGCCGCGGCTGGTTGTGACACCGACAATGCGTTCGCCCTCGCGAATGAAGCCGGTGACTTCGCAGTTCTGAATGATGTCGATGCCATGCTGATCGGCGGCGCGTGCGAAGCCCCAGGCGACGGCATCGTGACGTGCGTTGCCGGCGCGTGGTTGCAACAGCCCGCCGTAGACTGGAAAGCGGCTGTCCTGGTCTTCGTACAGGCCCGGCAACATTTTGCGAACCTCTGCCGGCCCCAGGAATTCGGCGTCGATGCCATTCAACCGCATCGCATTACCGCGGCGAACATAGCGCTCGACCATGCCCTCACTCTGGGCAACATCGAGAACACCGCGCTGGCTGAACATCGTGTTGTAGTTCAGTTCGAGAGAGAGCTTTTCCCACAGCTTGAGCGAGAACTCGTAAAAATGCGCGTTTGCATCCTGCTCATAATTGGAGCGCACGATCGTCGTATTACGGCCGGTATTGCCGCTGCCGATATAGCTTTTCTCCAGCACCGCGACGTTTTTGATGCCATGCACGCTGGCGAGGTAGTAGGCGGTTGCGAGCCCATGCCCACCGCCACCGACGACGATGACGTCGTAGCCGGGTTTGGGCTCGGGATCTCGCCAGGCGCGCGGCCAGTTGCGGTTGCCACCCAGGGCATGCCGAAACACCGACCACGCTGAATACTGCTTCATGACTCGCGGCTTCCTCGCTTGTTCTTCTGGATGTTGCTCGCTATCGCAGCATAGACGAAATTTTGGCATGCTGTCATGAAACTGTTTCAGCGGATGAAACCGCATTTTCGGGCTACGGGCAGAAGCACACGCCCCCTGCAGGATTCTTTGATGAAAAAAGTTCTACGTCACAGGTATGCGGCTTTACTCGTTTTGTCGATGCTGCTGTTGCAGTCCTGTGACCAGAAAGTCGCGGCGCCTTCCAGCGAGGATGCTGATGAGCATGGCTTCAGTGCGCCCACCGGTTTCACGCTCGAACACAACCGGCGCATCGCGGCTGAAAGGCCACTAACGGATACGCAAAGCTTTGCAGACGCGGAGCGCGGTTTCATCGCGCGCGTGGACGACCTGGTCATCGAGCGGGCGCTCGATGGCAAGGTCATCTGGGATCGCCCGGCTTATACATACCTTGACGACGCGGATTATGACTCGATCAACCCGAGCCTGCAGCGCCAGGCCCGGCTGCATAACTTCCATGGGCTCTTCAAGGTCACCGACGGTGTCTACCAGTTGCGAGGTTATGACCTCTCCAACATGACGATCATCGAGGGGGAGACCGGCTGGATCATCGTGGATCCGCTGACGACGGCGGAAACGGCACAGGCCGCGATGAAACTGGCGCGCGAACACCTGGGCGATGCACCACTGCGCGCGATCATCTACACGCACTCGCACGTGGATCACTTCGGTGGTGTGCTGGGTGTAACCAGCGCCGCGAACGTCGCCGCGGAAAATATTCGCGTCATCGCGCCGGCGCGCTTCATTGAGGAGGCGGTAAGCGAAAACATCATCGCAGGTATCGCCATGTCGCGCCGCGCGGAATTCATGTACGGCAGGGACCTGCCGCGCAGCGAACGCGGCCATGTGACCACCGGTCTCGGCACCGCCGTGCCGTTTGGCTCCGTCGGTTTCATCGAACCCACCGAGTTCGTCGATTCCACGCCGCAGGAAAAAATCATCGATGGTGTGCGTTTTGTTTTCCAGTATGCGCCCGAGTCCGAAGCGCCGGCAGAAATGACGTTCTACCTGCCTGACAAAAAACTTTTCTGCGGAGCGGAAATCGCATCACACACACTGCATAACATTTATACGCTGCGCGGCACGCAGATCAGGGACTCACTGCGCTGGAGCGGTTACATCGATGAGGCAATGCGGTTGTTCCCCGAGGCGGAGATTTTCGCCGGCAGCCACAACTGGCCAATCTGGGGCAGGGAGCGCGTACGCGAATTTCTCGGTGTGCAGCGAGATACCTACAAGTACCTGCATGACCAGACCATTCGCCTGGCCAACCAGGGCCTGACGCCGAACGAGATCGCAGAGGAAATGAGCTTGCCGGAGTCGCTAAGCAGGGGCTTGTCCAATGCGGATTACTACGGCACGGTCAAACACAACGTCAAGGGCATCTACCAGCGCTACTTTGGCTGGTACGACGGCAATCCCGCAAACCTGGATCCGCTGCCGCCGGTCGAGGCAGGCGAGCGCTACGTGCAGTTCATGGGCGGCGCACAGAACGTCCTGCAGCAGGCAGAAGCGTCTTTTGCAAAAGGCGAGTACCGCTGGGTTGCCGAGGTGCTTAATCACCTGGTGATGGCCGAGCCCGACAACGCCGCGGGCCGCGCGCTGCTGGCACGCGCCTACGAGCAGATGGGCTACCAGGCGGAGTCGGGCCCCTGGCGCGACTACTACCTGACGGCCGCGCAGGAACTGCGCATCGGCCAGGTAATCGATCAAAGTTCCATTGTCAGCTCTATTGAGTTCCTGAAGCACACGCCGGCAGATCGGTTGCTCGCCGCGCTGGCGGTTCGCCTTAACGGCCCGAAGGCGGATGGTGAACGCCTGGCATTTAACTTCACGTTCAGCGACGTCGGCAGTAACTTTGTCGTGCTTCTCGACAACTCGGTACTGCATTTTGAGGAGGCGCCGCCCGACGAGACTGCAAATGGCTCGTTGACGATTACTCGCGAGGCGTGGCTTAGGCTCAGCCTGGGTGGCAAGGCCGCATTCGATGCGATCATGTCGGACGATCTGTCCTACGACGGCGACAAACTCGCGCTGGTCCGGTTCTTCACCCTGATCGACAAACCCGATACAAATTTCGAGATCGTCATACCGTGACACACCCATTGCCCCGCGATTCACGCTGTGACATTGTCGCTCGATGATGCTCAGCAGAATCGCACATGGCCTGTTACGGCTCGGTGGATGGACCATCGTCGGTGGCCTTCCCCCGATTAAGAAAGCCGTGCTGATCGCCGCTCCGCATACCTCGAACTGGGACGGGTTCTGGCTGATTGTTTTCAAGATTGCCGTCGGCCTGCAGTTGC
>DATCZF010000186.1:0-3364 GCA_036526055.1 Woeseiaceae bacterium | reverse complement strand
GGTTGGCGGCGATACCGATTTCGACAGTCCGGAGATGCGCTGGGTGGATGGGCAGACGCCGTTTGGCAGCTTCCCGGATTTGCGTCATGTCACGATCGAGGATGCCCGGCATATGGTTCATTTCGAGCAGCCTGAAAAACTTGCCGCGGCGCTCGAAGAGTTTCTAATCTATTAATTAATAAAGAAAAAAAGCCGACTCTTGTAAAAGTATCCAGTACTGTATAAAAATACAGACTCTGGTTGGAGTCCGTATGAGCCTTGTTGCCCCGATACAAACCGACTACCTGGCCGTGCTGAACGACGCGCAGCGCAAGGCGGCGGCCTATGGCCAGGCCTCGCCTGCAGGTTGTTTCAGTGCGGGACCGCTACTGGTCATCGCCGGCGCCGGCACCGGAAAAACGATGACGCTGGCGCATCGGGTCGCGCACCTGGTGATGCAGGGGGTTAATCCGGAGCGAATCCTGTTACTGACGTTTACGCGCCGCGCCGCGCAGGAAATGACGCGTCGCGTCGAGGGCATTGTTCGCCAGTCCATGGGTTCGACAAACACCGGGGGACAAAGCGGCATGCTGCCGTGGTCGGGAACATTTCATTCCATAGCCAACCGCTTGTTGCGACGCTACGCGAGAAATGTCGGTTTGGACGCATCGTTTTCCGTCCTGGACAGGGGGGACTCGGCGGACCTGATGGACCTGGTGCGGCATCAGCTGCAACTGTCACGGAAATCTCGCCGCTTTCCAAAAAAAGACACCTGTCTTGCGATCTATTCCCGTTGCGTCAACACGCAGGAATCGTTGCGGGATTCGCTCGACGATACCTTTCCGTGGTGCGCTGACTGGGAAGAGGATTTGCGGCAGTTGTTTCGCGCTTACGTGGAACACAAGCAACGTCACCAGGTGCTCGATTACGACGATCTTCTGCTGTATTGGTATCACCTGATGTCGGACGAGGAGCTGGCACGCGAAATTGGCGGCGCCTTCGATCACACACTGGTAGACGAATACCAGGATACCAATATCCTGCAGGCCGCCATCCTGAAAGCCTTGAAACCGGACGGGCAGGGATTGACGGTTGTTGGTGACGATGCGCAGTCGATTTATTCGTTTCGCGCTGCCGAGGTGGAGAACATCCTGACCTTTCCCGACCAGTTCATACCCGCCGCAAAGATCGTCAGCCTGGAACAAAACTATCGCTCGAGCCAGCCCATCCTCGATTGCGCCAACAGCCTGATTGCCGAGGGTGAGCGCCAATATAAAAAAAATCTGTTTACGCGCAAGAAAGGCGGCGCGCGTCCACGCTACGTAACCGTCGAGGACAGCGACGGCGAATGCGATTACGTCGTCAGCACGATCCTGGAAAACCGCGAGGCCGGCATGCTTCTCAAACAGCAGGCCGTGCTGTTTCGAGGAGCGCATCACAGCGACCGCCTGGAACTGGAGCTGGTCCGACGCAACATACCCTACGTCAAGTACGGCGGCCTCAAGTTTCTCGAGGCGAGTCACGTCAAGGACCTGTTGTCAGTCCTGCGCTGGGCGGACAACCCGAAGAACAGGGTGGCTGCATTTCGCGTACTGAAGTTGCTGCCGGGCATGGGTCCCGGATACGCCGCAAAGTGTTTTGATTACCTCGAGGTAGCCGAGTACCAGTTTTCGCGTCTTGAGGGATTCCGCCCGCCTGCTGCAACACGCGAGGACTGGCTGCCGTTTTGCAGGTTATTGCAATCGCTCGCGGGTAACGAGGCGGATGATCCCGACTGGCAGCATCAATTGTCCGAGCTGCGCAAGTGGTACCAGCCGCACCTCGAACGGATTTACGACAGCCTCGAAACGCGCGAAGCCGATCTCGAACAATTGCAACAGGTATCCGGGAGATACCCGACGCGTGAACGCTTCCTCACCGAGCTGACGCTGGATCCGCCGAGTGCGAGCGGCGACCTTGCCGCCGACCCATTGCTCGACGAGGACTACCTGATCCTGTCGACGGTGCACTCCGCCAAGGGCCAGGAGTGGGATGCCGTGTTTGTCATCAATTTCTCGGACGGCAACTTTCCGTCGGAGTTTGCAACGCGCAAACCGGAGATGATCGAGGAAGAGAGGCGGTTACTCTACGTCGCAATGACTCGAGCAAAGCAGTCGTTGCACCTGGTTTCGCCGTTGC
Source organism: Woeseiaceae bacterium (assembly GCA_036526055.1). Classification (GTDB taxonomy): domain Bacteria; phylum Pseudomonadota; class Gammaproteobacteria; order Steroidobacterales; family Woeseiaceae; genus JAHEFE01. The sequence goes on along the minus strand of DATCZF010000186.1, from coordinate 1,207 downwards.
GCTACCACGTGATACAGCAGCGCCGCGACGGGGATAAACACGTTTACGGTGCCCGCAGCCGCTTTATGACCGGCAGCCTGATGGCAACGGTCGAGCGTGCGTTTCACGGCCGCAGAGAAAGCCCGCTCGAGCGACAATTTGCGAGCACTGATAAACGCATAGATGTGCAGGGTCGCCTGCGCAACATGTGGTAGTTTGCCGGTCAGTGCCAGGCGCCGATGATCGTCCCCATCAGGGCAAAAAGCACGACGTTGTAGCCGGCGTTGACCAGGAATAGCCGTAACGGGCGGCGTTCAAACAAATAGGTCACACCATAAGCGGTCGATACCCAGGCCACGCCAACAACCAGACCGGTGTGCAGGCCCGTCAGCCAGGTGCCGCTGTTGCCTATTGTTGCGCCGAGGAAGATTGCGGCGACCAGGATCAACAGGAAGGCGCCGCCGAAGATCAAAGCCATATTGCTTTCGGCCGCCGACTCTTCGGTCAGTCCCACGTCCTGCATCCATGCGCCGCCGAAAAGCCGGGGGCTGTACCAGGCTCCACCCAGAACGAATGCCGCGACTGCAGCAAGCAGGATTGCCAGCCAGTTAAGATCTGCGAGCATATGCGCCTGACTCATCAAAGCCCCCTGTTTTATTGTCGTTCGATTGCCGATAGTACATCAGCTGCGGGGGTGGTAGTGAACGACTTTGAGGTTCGTGATGCCGCAAAAAAGAACGGTGGCCGAAGCCACCGTAAAGGGGAGAATGATAATGCCTTGATGAAAGGGGTTTTTAGCTGGCCTCGACCTTGCGCTTGATGACCTTGATCCTTTTGCCATCAGCGGAATGCCATTCACCGCTCTCGTCGCCTTTGTCCGAACGGGCAATGAAATTGACCCCGCCTTCGTGACCAGACTTCTCGAGTACTGAGCGAATTTCTTCCCTGACCGAATCGCCAAGCGGTTGGCCGCTGAAAATCAGGATATCTTCCGGTCCTTCCGCAGCATCGTCTTCATGCAGCCGCAGAACCCGGACATTGATTTCTTTCTGACCCGCCGCGCCGTCTTCGATGTCAGTGCGGGTCACAAATACGTGTTGCATGCCTTCTCCGTGATGGGTGTCCTGCGGAGCTGGCAGGTCGATGGTCTTGCCATCGACCGTGAATTCATAGCTGTCATCGATACGTTTGATAATTACAGTCTGACCGCCCTCGTCGACAATCGTGC
>DATCZF010000185.1:0-7442 GCA_036526055.1 Woeseiaceae bacterium | reverse complement strand
CCGTGACAGCAAGGCTTCACGAAGCTTGGTTTTCGTATCATTGTCCAGTGGTTTGCCGCTGGCGTCCGTAATATAAAACACGTCCTCAGCGCGTTCACCGATCGTCAGTATTTTCGCGGTCTCGATATCGATACCCTGTTCGATGAAGATTCGGGCAATGTCGCTGAGGAGCCCCGGACGATCACCGGCTACCAGTTCCATAATCGTGCGCTGGTTGGCGCGGTCGTCGGTAAAATCGATGGCTGTCTTGGTGACAAAGGCGCGCACCCGCCGTGGAGCAGGGCGCGTTACTTTTCTCAACGAAGCATCGGTTGCCGCCAGCACACGGTCCAGGCTGCGGCGAATTTCCGCGAGGCGCGCATTGTCGATCTCGGTGCGGGCGTCGAGTTCCATGAACACGTACGTATCGAGGCTGCAACCATTGGCTACCGGCGTGATGCGGGCATCAAGGATGGTCATGCCCATTTCACCCAACGCCGCAGTGGCATGTGCGAAACGATGCTGCGAACGGCGCGCGTAAAGGACAGCCGCGATGCCGTCGGCGTGCAGGCGAACATCAGCGAATACCGGGTCATCCGCATTCTGAATTTCCGTAATCCGTTCCGTGTGCCACGCGATTTCCTCGCCGCTGTAACGCAGGAAGTAGTCGTCCGGTAATAATGCCCAGATCGCCTCGACAGCCTCCGCGGCAATTCCCTGTTGCGTCAGCAGCGCCTCTGCGACGTTATGTGATTCCTGGATGAGCTGTTCGCGACGAATTGGGTTGTCCAGCCCCTCGCGCAGGGCGCGGGCCGCGAGCTCGTAAAGATTCTGAAAAAGCGTTGCCTTCCAGTTGTTCCACAGTCGCGGATTCGTGCCGCGTACATCGGCAACAGTGAGAACATACAGGTAGTCCAGCCGCAGTTTGTTGCCGACGAAGGCAGCAAACTCGTTCACGACGTTCGGGTCGCTGATGTCTTTTTTCTGGGCGGTCATCGACAGCAACAGGTGATTTCGCACCAGCCAGGCGACCAGTTCGGCGTCATCGCGCGACAGTCCGTGTTCCAGGCAAAATGCGGCAGCGTCGACGGCTCCAAGCTCGGAGTGATCGCCTCCGCGACCTTTGGCGATATCGTGGAACAAGCCTGCGAGGTAGGCGATCTCCGGCTTCTCGAAGGACTGCATCAACGGGCTGCAATGCGGATATTCGTGATCGAATCGCGTCAGCGCAAAACGACGCAGGTTGCTGACCACGAACAGGGTGTGCTCGTCCACGGTGTAAGCATGAAACAGGTCATATTGCATGCGCCCGACGATGCGGCCGAATGGCGGAATGTACAGGCCCAAAACGCCATAGCGGTTCATGCGGCGCAGTTCGTGGGTGACCCCGGTCGGCGCGCGCAGGATATCCAGGAACAGTCGATGGTGCCTGGGATCCTGGCGGAACTGTTCGTCGATCAGGAACAGGTTTTGCTTGACCAGGGCAACCGTGTGCGCGCTCACCCCTTTCAGGTCGCCATGTTTCTGCAACAGCTGGAACAGTTCCAGCAGGGCTGACGGTGTCTCCACAAATACTCGGTCATGGCGCGTCCGCAGGTATCCGTTGCGCACTTCGAACCGCTCATTCAGGGGCACGGCGGGCGCGCTCGGATCCATGAAAATGGACTCTTCGAACAGTTGCAGCAACATCTCGTTGATGCGGCTCAGGTCCATGATCGTGCGGTAATAGCGCTGCATGAGCTGTTCGACCGCCAGGGTATACGTCGCGTCCTCGTAGCCCAGCATGCTGGCGAGGCGGGTCTGGTGGTCGAATAACAGGCGATCCTCGCGTCGCCCGGTCAGCAGGTGCAGGGCGAATCTGACGCGCCAGAGAAAACTCCGGCCTTCGTAAAGGACCCTGAGCTGCGCCGGCGTCAGGTAGCCATGTTCGACCAGGTCGGAAAAAGAGCGGGCTCCCAGGTAGCGGTTGGCGATCCAGCCGATGATCTGAATATCACGCAGGCCGCCGGGACTGCCCTTGACGTCCGGCTCGAGCTTATAGGCCGTGTCGTCGAAGCGATGATGGCGGCGTTTCTGCTCAGCCAGTTTGGCCTCGAAAAACTCCCGGGCCGGCCAGGGTTGCGCAACCTGCAACGCCTCGTTCATGGCATCGAACAGTGCCGTCGGTCCATGCAGCAGGCGCGCTTCCATGAGCGTGGTCGCGGTTGTGACATTGGTGGCCGATTCCTCGACACATTGCGACACTGTGCGCACGCTGTGGCCGATTTCGAGGCCCACGTCCCACAGGCAGGTAACGAAAGCGGCCAGTCCCGGCTCCGCTTCGGCGTCGATATCCGCCGGCAGCAGCAACATGATGTCGACGTCGGAGTGCGGATGCAGCTGGGCCCGTCCATAGCCGCCTACGGCGACCAGCGCTACCCGGTTCTGCAGGCCGGAAGCGTGTTGCTGCCACAGTTTGATCAGCAGGTGATCAACGATCGTGGCGCGCAAGCGGACGAGATCACCAACCGACTCGCCGGCAATGAAGCGGTCGGCGAGATTTTCGCTCGCGGCACGCAGCGCATCGCGGCATGTTGCCAGGTTCACGGGATTGGCCAGCAAAACGCTGTCAAAGGCGATCCTGGCCGGATCATCGGCGTGCAAGTCAGCAGACCGGGGCGATTCCATTTACCGTTGCTCGGCGAGACTGGTCATCATCGGTCGCTGTCCGCGCCGAGCGTCAGGACTTCAAAGCCTTTTTCCGTCACGAGCACCGTGTGTTCCCACTGGGCGGACAGGCTGTGGTCCTTGGTGACGACGGTCCAACCATCGGGCAGGAGACGCACGTGGCGGCGGCCCGCGTTGATCATGGGTTCCACCGTCATCGTCATTCCTCGCTGGAGCACCATGCCTGTGTCCGCTTTGCCATAGTGAAGGACCTGGGGATCTTCGTGAAATTCTTTACCGATACCGTGCCCACAGTACTCCCTGACGACTGAAAATCTATTAGTTTCAACGTGTTGCTGAATCGCATTACCAATGTCAACAAGCTTCTTGCCGGGTGCGATCTGCTTGATTCCCAGCCACATGGCCTCTTTCGCGACGCGAGCAAGGCGCTCCGCCTGGATCGATGGCTTGCCGACAAAGAACATTCGGCTGGTGTCGCCGTGATAGCCGTCCTTGATGACCGTGATGTCGATATTGACACAATCACCGGATTTCAGCCGCCTGTCGCCCGGTATGCCGTGACAGACCACGTGGTTGACGGACGTGCAAATCGACTTCGGAAACCCCCGGTAATTCAATGGAGCTGGTATAGCTCCTTGTTTTTCAACAATATATTGGTGACAAATACTGTCCAGTTCGCCGGTGGTGATGCCGGCTTGTACATACGGTCCAATCATGTCGAGGACCTCCGCCGCAAGGCGGCCGGCCACACGCATTTTGTCCTGCTCTTCAGGCGTCTTTATCGTTACATTCATTCTTTTTCAGGCGTTATCCGCTCAGGACTCCGCCTGGGGATCAGCTTTTCCTCAATTCCACGTTGTTGGTCAGGTCGCAGTATGGTATAAAGCGCGCGCCTTTCAGGCAATTAATCCACACGTATGCCGTCACAGGCCGCAGGGTGCCCCGGAGAAAAGGGGTTGCGGTATGGGGCATACGGAGGCCTAACCCTAGGAGTAGACATGGCTGACATTACTATGCGCCAGATGTTAGAGGCTGGCGTGCACTTTGGTCATCAGACCCGTTACTGGAACCCGAAGATGGCACCTTACATCTTTGGTGAGCGTAACAGAATTCACATCATCAACCTCGAGAAAAGCCTGCCGATGGCGCGCGAAGCGTACGCCTTCGTCAAGGCGACGATTGCCGACGGCGGCAAGATCCTTTTCGTTGGCACCAAGCGTTCGGCCCGCGAAGCAATTCGCAGCAACGCTGAACGTTGCAACATGCCCTTCGTAAGTCATCGCTGGCTGGGCGGAATGCTCACCAACTACAAGACCATTCGTCAGTCGGTTCGTCGTCTGAAAGAACTGGAAGAGATGGCTACGGACACCGGGCGTCAGCGCCTGACAAAGAAAGAGATTCTCGGCCTGAAGCGCGAAAAGGACAAGCTCGAGCAGAGCCTTGGCGGCATCAAGGAAATGAACTCACTGCCAGACGTGCTTTTCGTTGTCGACGTCGATCACGAAGATATCGCGGTTCGTGAAGCCTGCAAGCTGGGTATTCCGGTGGTGGCGATCGTCGATTCCAATTGCTCGCCAGACGGTATCAACTACGTGATCCCCGGCAACGATGACGCCATGCGGGCGATTCAATTGTATGCCTCGTACATGGCGGAAGCGGTTCTTGACGGCAAGGCTTCACTGCCCGAAGTGGTGCTGGGTGATGACGACTTCGTCGAGCTCGATGAAGAAGGCAGGCCGAAACGCGCCGGCAAAAAGAAGAGCGGCAAAAAGCCGACCAAGAAGGCGGCTGTTCGACGCAAGCCTGCTGCCCGCAAGGTAGAGGTCAAGGAAGGCGCGAAAGAATCTGCGCCGGCCAAGGCAGAGACAGAAGAGCCTGCGAAGGCGGACGCGGCTGCTGAGAAGCCCGCTGCGAAGAAGGCTGCCAAGAAGACCGCCAAGAAGGCACCTGCGAAGAAGCAGGCTGAGGACGCTGACGCAGCTGCGAAGCCGGCCGCTGCGAAAGGCGACGAGAAGAGCGAATAGTCCTGAGGATAGCGAATACTGCGCGGTGCCCGGTTGCATCGCGCAGTTATCACCTTGAAGCCCAGGTAAACCAACGAAATCAGAAAGGAAGAGAAGATGGCTATCAGTGCATCTATGGTTAAAGAACTCCGCGAGCGCACCGGCGCTGGCATGATGGAGTGCAAGAAGGCGCTGGTTGAGACCGATGGCGACATGGACGCAGCGGTCGAACAACTGCGCAAGTCCGGCCAGGCAAAAGCCGACAAGAAAGCCAGTCGCGTTGCCGCTGACGGGCGAATCCTGATCGCCGAAGAGGGCAGCAACGCTGTCATCCTGGAGATCAATTCGGAAACCGATTTTGTCGCCAAGGATGAAAACTTCGGTGCCTTTGCCGAAGCGGTTGCCGCCAAGATCCTGAAAGGATCGGTGGAGAGCGTCGAAGAATTGTTGAGCATGGAGCTTGCCGACGGCAAGTCCGTTGAGGAGGCTCGCACGGCCCTGGTTGCCAAGGTTGGCGAAAATATCTCGGTACGGCGTTTTGCGCGCGTAAGCGCTGCAGATCGCATTGGCAGCTATATTCACGGATCGCGCATCGGTACGGTCGTGGCAATGAACGGCGGAGACGATGAGCTGGCGCGCGATATCGCCATGCATATCGCGGCGAGTAACCCCGTCTGTATCGACGAGACCGGTGTTCCCGCCGATACGCTCGAGCGTGAGCGCCGCATCTTTGCCGAGCAGGCACAAGAAAGCGGCAAGCCGGCCGAAATCGTTGAAAAAATGGTGCAGGGCCGGGTTGCCAAGTTTCTTAAAGAGATCACACTGGTCGGACAGCCCTTCGTCAAGGATCCGGATACGTCGGTCGGCAAGTTGCTGTCGTCCGCTGGCGCGACCGTAATCGGCTTCGTTCGCTACGAAGTTGGCGAGGGCATCGAAAAGAAGCAGGAAAACTTCGCCGAAGAAGTCATGGCGCAGATCAAGCAGAGCGGAAACTGAAGGACTGCTGTTTTCCGCTGATTTGCGCGCAGGCGTAAGTTAGAATCAGGGTTCTCCTCCCGCTGGAGGGGAACCCGCAATCTTTTTCAGGTCGAGGTGAAAGGATGAGTGACTCCCAATTGGCGTACCGACGCGTGCTGCTTAAACTGAGTGGCGAGGCGTTAATGGGGGACCTCGAATATGGTATAAAACCTGTTGTAATTCAAAGAATTGCATCGGAAGTCGCGGAAGCGCAAAAGACCGGTGTTGAGATCGCGATCGTGGTCGGCGGAGGCAACATTTTCCGCGGGGCGGGCCTAGCCCGGGCGGGAATGGATCGCGTCACCGGCGACTACATGGGAATGCTCGCCACCGTGATGAATGCGCTGGCGATACAGGATGCCCTCGAATCCCTCAACGTCCATGCGCGGGTCATGTCCGCGCTCAGCATTCACCAGGTTTGTGAAGATTACATCAGGCGGCGGGCCATTCGTCACCTGGAAAAAGGCCGGGTCGTCATCATGGCGGCGGGAACCGGCAACCCCTTCTTTACGACGGATACCGCGGCGAGCCTGCGTGCGATTGAAATCGGCGCCGACGTGCTGCTCAAGGCAACCAAGGTAGACGGTGTCTACAATGCCGACCCCGCCACTCACGAGGATGCTACCCGCTTCGACTCAGTCTCATTCGACCAGGTCCTGACCGACCGGTTGAATGTCATGGACGCCACCGCGGTCGTTATGTGCCGCGACAACGATCTGCCCCTGCGAATATTTGATCTGACGCAGAAGGGCGCGCTGGTCCGGGCCATGCAAGGCGAGGATGTCGGTACCGTGGTGACCGCCTGACATTGGCGAATTAAATCAGGAGATTTTGCAGAGTGTTAAACGATATCAAGAAGAGCGCCAGCGACAGAATGGGCAAAAGCGTTGAGTCGCTGCGCCAGGAACTTACCAAGCTGCGCACAGGCCGCGCCCACACGAGTTTGCTGGATCACATCACGGTCGACTACTACGGCAGCGAGATGCCCTTGAAACAGGTGTCCAACATCAACGTGGAAGACTCGCGCACCCTGACCGTAACCCCCTGGGAAAAGTCGATGGTGCAGGCTATCGAAAAGGCAATCATGCATTCCGATCTCGGCCTGAACCCGGCATCGGCAGGAACCGTGATTCGTGTGCCGCTGCCGCCGCTGACGGAAGAGCGGCGCACGGACATGATTCGCCTGGTACGCCAGGAAGCCGAAGGCGGTCGTGTCGCGGTGCGCAACATTCGGCGTGATGCGATGAGTGATGTCAAGGAGCTGCTCAAGGAAAAGATGATCAGCGAAGATGAAGAGCGGCGCGCCGAGGCCGAGATACAGACGCTGACCGACAAGTTCGTTGCCGAGATTGACAAGGTTTTGGAAGAAAAAGAAAAAGAGTTGAGGGAATTCTGACCACAGCGGAGTGCCAATGATCTGGAGGGCGAAAGGCAAACCCAAGGCTCCTGACCCGATCTCGATCCCCGGCCATGTCGCGGTGATTATGGATGGTAACGGACGCTGGGCGAGCAAGCGCGGCCTGCCGCGGCATGCCGGTCATCGGGCCGGCGTGAAATCCGTTCGGGCAACCGTCGAAATTGCCGCCGAGAGGGGCGTCAGGTATCCGACGCTGTTTGCGTTCAGCAGCGAGAACTGGTCGAGGCCGCGGGAAGAGGTCAGTCGCCTGATGAGCCTCTTCATCGAAGCGCTCGAAAGGGAAGTTGCGGAATTGCACGCCAACAAGGTTCGCTTGCGTTTCATCGGCAACCGGGAGGCGTTGGCGGCCGAGCTCCAGG
>DATCZF010000184.1:0-6486 GCA_036526055.1 Woeseiaceae bacterium | reverse complement strand
TAGGCGTTGGCTTCGGGAGTCTCCGCCCCGGTATTTTTGCCGCGCAAAAAAACGGCGCACACTCAGGTGTGCGCCGTTTTCGCGTCTTAACGCGATTACGATCTAGTTGAATGCCTTGCGGATCGTTATGCCGACCGTCCTCGGCTCTGCAGGATAGGACGCCAGGCGTCCTGCCTGCAGCGGCACGTCGAAGATGATGCGCTGGTAACGCTCATCCGTGATGTTGCGTCCCCACAGCGTGATATCGGTGTCGATGCTGTCCAGGTGTATGCCGAAATGCATGTTGATGAAGCTCACCGAGTCCTGCTTCTTGAACGGATCGTTGTTGCCGTCCATCAGGCTGTCGGTATACAGCAGGTAGTCGGCACGCACGAATGCCTCGGCGCCGGCGAGGTTGAAGTCACGTGTCATCGTAACCGTCAACTCATCCTTCGGCCCACCCAGGGGATCGCCGCTGCGAGAGCAGGAGCCATCACCGTTGTCACCCGGATCCGGTATGCCGGTATGCCAGGTGTACGCGGTCCAGCAAGTTGCCCGTGGGAAAGAGTCAAACTCGGCTACCGTACGCGCATAGTTCATGGCCATGCTGAAGTTATCCGTGGGGCGCCACAGCATCTCGAACTCGCCACCCGTCGACGTTGCGGTACCGGCGTTTTGCAGGTTGAATCCCAGCCCGGTAAAGACGTTGTTCTGCAGGTCATCCACCTTGCTGTAGTAGCCGGCGATATTCATCGTCAGGTTCTTCTCAGGCCACTGGCTCTTCATGCCGATTTCATAGGTGTCGGCATGCTCGGAACGAAAGACACTTTCAAATGCCGCATTGATACGGTCCGTATTCGTGCCGCCGGATTTGAAGCCCTCGCCGTAGGACGCGTAGTACATGACGTTGTCCGACGCGCGCCAGGCCAGCTTGATGCTGCCGCTGATGCGGTCATCATCGAGGCCAACCAGCGTGTTGGGCCGCGGCCTTGCGACATCGAGGAACCAGCCTACCCAGCCATCTGACCAGACAGACTGGAAAGCGGTCGGGTCATAGGGCACGGGCAGCTGGCCCGTCTGCCAGAGGGTCAGGAAAGTAACCGGATCGATTCCGCCGGTCGCCAGTTGACTGAACCAATACAGGTTATAACCGAGCTGATCGATATCCGGCGGCGGCCCGTCTACGGTCTCGAAGTAACGGCCGTCGAGATCCTTTTGCTCGTCGGTATAACGCAGGCCGACCGACAGGGTCGTGGTGTCATTCAGGTCGAAATCAAACTGCGCGAAGCCTGCCCAGCTTGAGTGATCCTGCACCATGACCTCGTTGGCAAGGAAGCCCGGTCCGAAGAATGCGCCGGCCTGCGGCGCGTTAGCGAGCCCGATCAACGGGCATAGCGCTTGTCCCTGGGGTGTGTAATTACACGCGAGGTGAACCTGCTCGAGAGCATCCAGCAGCGGCGGGATGTTTGGATCGAAGCCTTCGGCAATCAGCCCGAAGTAGGTGTCAAGCATGGGCTCGCCATACAGTTGCGAGCGGCTCTCGAAATCCTGCGAGAAGTAGTAGGCGCCAGCGACAAAGTTGGTATTGTCACCGATCGTCCCGGTAAAACGGAACTCCTGCGTGAAGGCATCGATCTGGCCGAGGTTTTCCTTGGTCAGCAAATCGACGTTACTGAAGTCTGCGTCGATGCGATCGTAGGACTCGAAGGAGCGTGCCGACGTAATGGACGTGAACGTGATGCCGTTGTCCATGTCGTAATTGATTTCGGCGGAAATGCCCTTGTCTTCGTTGGTCGAGATTGGCAGATCATTGAGCGCTATCTCGTAATCGTCATAGGCATCGTCCGGAATGATCGTGCCGCCGAGACCGAGCAGTGCAGCATCGGTACCGAATTCTCCCGACGCGGGGCTGAACAGGTTGCTCTTGAAGTTGCCAGCGGCGCAGCAGATCTCGTCGATTTCCGCGTAATCCGCGATGATGCGAATGTCGAGGTTATCGCTGGGCGTAAACAGGAACTGCAGCCTGCCGCCGAAACGATTGCGGTCATTGACGAGGTTCTCGCCTTTATTCACGACATCCACGAAGCCATCCCGATAGCCGGTGAAAAACGTCGCCCGTCCGGCAAGCGTATCGGAGAGAACGAAATTGCTCGCGCCGGCGGTGTTCAGAAGCCCGTAGTCACCCGCGGTGACGGAGATGAAGCCATTGCGTCCATCGTGGCTGGGCTTGACCGTGCGAACCGACACGGCGCCGGAGGGGGTGTTCTTACCAAACAGTGTGCCCTGCGGTCCGCGCAGCACTTCAACCGCCTCGATATCCACGAGATTGTTGATAAGGGCTGCCTGGCGAGACCGGTACACGCCGTCCACGTACAGACCGACCGACGACTCCAGGCCAAAGTTATTGGCGCTGGTGCCGATGCCGCGAATCGTAAAATTCGAGGTACTTGAGTTCTGGCTTGCGTCCACGCGCAGGCCAGGTGCCTGTTGCTGCAGGTCAAAGACGTCCTTGATAGAAGCCTCTTCGATCTGGGCGCCACTGAGTGCAGTTACCGCAATGGGAACGTCCTGAATGTCCTGCGCACGCTTCTGGGCGTAGACAACAATTTCCTCGATCTCGCTTTCCGCCGAGGCGGTGGTCACGACTGAACTACCCAGCAGGACAATCGCGGCCGAGCACAAGGCTCCGCCCAAGGCTTGTTTCGCGCTGGTGCCGATAGAAGTACGGCGCTTGTATGCCTTCATTATTCTCCCCTTTACGGTTGAATCGTTCTTTAACAGGGACACATCGAGCCAGGGTTTTTTTGTTTGGCGCCGATTGCCCGCCTGAGTTCGCTCCCGGCGAACTGTCAGGTTTCGCCGAATATACTCTCCCTGCATTGCAGGTGGAACCATTTTATGGCGCTGAGCATAGCACGATTCGCTCTGTCTGTTGCACCCAGGTAGCACTGCGCGTTCGGCGGTATTTCCCAAATCTATTAATGTTTTCAGGCATTCAAGGCAGGTGTAGGCACATGTTTCAACCATCGTTCTGTTTGCATGTTGTTTTAATGTCACATAATCGCACAACGGTTTTCCAGCTTCGATTTTTGATACATTATGTCGCTACTTCCCAGCTGTTCGAAACAAGGATCAAGCCATGCACGGATTAATGATGAATACGCCACTCTTGATTTCGTCGATAGCGAAACACGCAGAGGACTACCACGGCGGCCGCGAGGTAGTGTCCGTGACGGCGGACAATCCTCGCCACCGCTACACCTACCGGGAATGTTTCGCGCGCGCAAGGCAACTGGCCAACGCCCTCGACAAACTCGGCCTGAACCAGGGCGATCGTGTGGCCACGCTGGCGTGGAACGATTATCGGCACATGGAGGCGTATTACGCGATCAGCGGAGCAGGCTATGTCTGCCATACGATCAATCCGCGACTGTTCCCCGAGCAGATCGTTTACATCATCAATCATGCCGAAGACCAGTACATTCTGACTGACCCGATGTTCCTGCCATTGCTGGAGAAAGTCGCCGAGCAGACGCCGGGCGTCAAGGGCTACATCGTCATGACCGACGACGCACATTTGCCCGAGACGGGGTTAAAAAACGTCGTGTCCTTCGAATCGTTCATCGGCGCGGAAAGCAGCGACTACGACTGGCCGGAACTTGATGAGAATACGGCGTCGGCACTGTGTTACACCTCGGGTACGACAGGTAACCCCAAGGGTGTGCTGTACAGCCATCGTTCTACCGTGTTGCATGCATATGCCTCCCTGATGCCGGATGTCCTGATGATGTCGGGCAGTGACGTCGTATTGCCGGTGGTGCCGCTATTTCATGTCAACGCCTGGGGCACGCCGTATGCAGCACCCATCGCCGGCGCCAAGCTGGTGTTCCCGGGACCGAAAATGGGCGACGGCGCGGCCCTGTACGAGTTGATGGAGTCAGAAGGCGTGACGCTGGCACTGGGCGTGCCTACTGTCTGGCTGGCGCTGCTGCAGTACTGTGATGCCGAGGGCAAGCGGCTGAACACGCTGGAGCGCACGGCCATCGGCGGTGCCGCAGTGCCGGCGGCGATGATCGCGGCGTTCCGGGACAAACACGACGTTGTCGCACACCAGGGCTGGGGCATGACCGAGACGAGTCCGCTGGGGGCCTTCAACTCGCTCAAGGCCGGCATGGAGAATTTGTCCGACGACGAAAAGCTCGCCATACGAACCAAAGCAGGGCGCGGTATCTTCGGTGTCCAAATGCGTATCGTTGACGACGCCGGCAAGGAACAGCCCTGGGACGGCGAGGCCTTCGGTGCGCTGCAGGTTCGCGGGCCGTGGGTGTGCAGCGACTATTTCAAACTGGACGGACAGGGTGGCGCGCATACCGAGGATGGCTGGTTTGACACCGGTGACGTCGCCACGATCGATCCCGAGGGATTCATGGCGATCACCGACCGGACCAAGGATGTCATCAAGTCGGGTGGCGAGTGGATCAGTTCGATCGAGCTGGAAAATGCAGCGATGGGGCATCCGGCGGTAGCGGAGGCCGCGGTGATCGGCGTGCATCACCCGAAGTGGACGGAACGACCGCTAATGCTCGTGATTCGCAAGAAGGGAGCGAGCGTGGAAAAAGACGACGTGCTTCAATTCCTCAAAGGCAAAGTGGCAACCTGGTGGATGCCGGACGATGTCGTATTCGTCGACGAGTTTCCCTACACGGCAACCGGCAAAATCAAGAAAACGGAACTGCGAAAGCAGTTTGCAGATTACCAACTGCCCGCTTGAGCGGCGTGCGCCAGGTTGGCAATTGTTTGAACCGTTACTCAGTTCGGCTGAGCCAGTGATTCTAGAATTCACGCTGCACAGGCATTTTTTATGACGAGGAAGCGCTTATGGCTGTGAAGCAAAGGCTGGCGGGTCTGAAGGCACTGGTAACCGGTGCCGGCGGCGCCATCGGCGCGGCAATTGTGAAGACCCTGGCCAGGAACGGCGCCACCGTCCTTGCCGTCGACGATTCCGAAACCGCTGTCGCCTCACTGTTTGCGAAGGACAAATCCGTGATCGGCTTTGCCACGAATCTTGCCGAAGACACCGCCCTGCGCGAGCTTCCGCATGCCGTGCAGAGAGAACTCGGTGTGCTGGATATCGTGGTACACGCCGATGGCGTCGAGCAGGTCGCCGCCGTTGCCCAGGATGGGCTCGAGAGCTGGCTGGCAGCGTGCGACGCGGGGGTGCAAACGCGCAAATCAGTAAACCTGGCCCTGCTGCCGATGCTCAAGCGCAGCCCGGCTGGGCGCATCATCCATATTGCCATGCCTCTCGCACTTTTCGACCTGGACAACCCGGCGGCGCAAGCCGCATCACGCCATGCCATCGGCGACCTGACGCGGTCGCTGGCCGCCGAATTTGGCGAGCTCGGGATCACGGTCAACACGGTGCAACCGGGCGCCATAATGACACCGGCATTGCGTGGCTTTTTTCGCTCGCATGCAGAATTGAGAGACCTGTGGATACGCAAATCCGCGGCGAAAAGGCTGGGCGAGTCGATCGACGTGGCGAAGGTGGTGCTGTTCCTCGCGACGGACGATGCGGCTTTTGTAAGCGGGCAGGAAATCCTCGTCGATGGCGGCGCCGCGCAATTCCTGTAATTAAGGTCGCCTACTCGCCAAGTTCCGTCTTCAGGCGGTCCTGAAATTCGACAATTTTCGCCGCATTGCGCCCAAGGTCGCTGGCGCCCATCCTGGCTTTGGCTCGGACGTCCACGGCCGTTTCGTAACCGTTATCGCGCCCGCGTACGACGACATCGTCATAAAAGCCGAACCACCCCGTGCGTGCGATAGCCTCCAGGCGACATTCAGCGCCGTTACCTTCGCTGCTCGCCACAATCTCCCAGCCCATTTGCCCGGCGACAGTCTCGGCTGCAGCCAGCACACCTTCGCAGGAAACGGACGTATACAGCGTGCTGACATTCGCATAGGCGCGCTTCTGGGCGCTGGCGGCCGCTTGTCCCGCGTAATCGGCCGGGTTGGCGGCGTCACCGCGCCGGCCAAGCAGCGCCTCGAATAATGGCGGATCCTCGGTATCCGTCGAAATGTCATGTATCGGCGGCAGGCTACTGGCCTTGTTTACCCACAGCGAGAATACGCCGCAGACGACCAGTCCGATGACGAGCGCGGTGACGGCCTGCAGGCGCAGCGCGCCAACGGAGGCCTGGCGAAACATGACGAGCACGAGCACGCCCGCAACGAGCGCCAGCAATCCCGGCACCGCCGCAAACAAGGTCAAAGCGACGGCAGATTCTGTGGCCAGCAGGCCAAGCCGATGCGCCGGACCCGCCAGGCCGGCGATCATCAACGCAGCCAGCGCGCACAGCACTCCCGCCAGGGCAATGCGGCCTGGCCAGGGCGAAATGTCGTCGTTCATAGGCTTATACACTCACTGCATCCTCACACCATCGCCAATACTATGAAAGCGAGCGCAGATTGTCATGAGCGCTTTGTCGCCAGCTTCGGTAAACTTGC
>DATCZF010000183.1:0-7407 GCA_036526055.1 Woeseiaceae bacterium | reverse complement strand
TCGCGTCTTCTTCACCTGTCCAGCCATTGTCGATCCAGTCGTTACGGCTGTGGTACAGCCCAGACAAGCGAACAGCCAGAACGTCTTCGACCAGCGCGCCACCCATGGCGCCTTCAAAGCGCGTGGTGTCGTGTTCGCCGTATGACAGGTTCACGTAACCATTAACGTCCTGTGTCGGGCGCCGGGTATCGAACTTGATGATGCCCGCGGTCGTGTTACGGCCGAACAGGGTACCCTGCGGACCGCGAATCACTTCGACCTGGTTCATGTCGAACAGCGGGAAGCTCTTCAGGACCACGTTTTCCATGACCACGTCATCCATGATGATCGACACCGGCTGTGAGGCCGCGAGGTCGAAGTCGATGTTGCCGAGACCGCGCAGGTAAAAACGCGGTGCGGCACGGCCGTTCGATGATTCGGCATACAGGCCAGGGACGCGTCCCGACAGTGCGAGCACGTCTTCGCCGCCGGTGAAGAGAATGTCGTAGCCTTCGCCGGACAGCGTAGCAATCGAAATAGGAACGTCGGCAATGCTTTCCGTTCGCTTGGTAGCCGTCACCATGATTTCTTCGATCACGGCTCTGTCGTCCGGAGCCCCCTGAGCCTGGGCGATGCCCTGGAATCCAATTAGTGTGAAAGTGGCAGCGAGCACTGATACCAGGCCGCGACCAAGAATTGTAGTTGTTGGGTTTTTACCACGCATTATCGTATCTCCTGGAAGCGATCGCCGCAGTATACCGTCGAACGATCCGATTTTGTTGGCTGCACACAAAAAATTTTTGAGGCGGCAGGTGTGGGGGCCGTGGCAGCTGAGCAACACGCCTGGCTTACTCTTCCAGCGGTTCGTAACTCTGTGGCGTGAAGCGCGGAATGCAGACGCACAGGAACAGCAGCGGGTCATCGCCAGTATTGCTTATCTGCTGGGGCGTGCCGGCGGGAATCGCGACGGTGTCCCCGCGACCGACGAGTCGCTCCGCCTCAGCGCCAACACGAACCTTGCCGGTGCCTGATTCCACCACGTACCACTCGTCCACGCCGAGCCGGTGCAATTCCGTCTGCACGCCGGGCGCGACCCGGCAACGTGCCAGCGAGACCGACGGAATGTTCGCATCGTTCAACAATTCCGTGATGAAGCAGCGTTCACGCGTATAGAATTCGTTCGACATGCCGGCATCAATTCCTGCGACTGGCCCCGTGCTGCGTTAGGATAGGCATTTGGGGTATTGGCAAACCATAGCGCGTTTGCCGGACGTTTTGCAGTTCCATCTCACCGAGGAGCAAGGATCGCCATGACGCCATCAGTCAGGGACCTGTTGAATCTCAGGGGGCACGTTGCGCTGGTTACCGGGGCGGTGGGCAATGTCGGTCGCGGCATCTGCCGACGGCTTGCCGAGGCGGGAGCGATGGTGATCGTGCATTACCGCAGCGATGCCGATGTGGCCGACATGATGGTACGGGAAATCAACGCGCTGCCGGGTCGCGCCTTCAAGGTGCAGGCCGATCTCAACGATCCTGACGCAGTTGCCGCGATGTTCGAAGTGATTGCACAACAGGGCGCGGTTGCCGACTGCATCGTGAACAATGCCGCGGCACAGGACGTGCAGGGACTGGCGCAAATGACCGCCGCGGACTGGCGCGCCATGCAATCGGCAACGCTGGACAGCGCATTTCTCGTGACCCAGGCGGCAGCCGCCAGGCTGCGTAAGGCGTCACACACCGGCTCGATCGTCAATGTCGCGTCGATCGAAGGCCTCGATCCGGCGGGCGGGCATGCGCACTACGCGGTCGCCAAATCCGGCATGCTGATGCTGACCCGTGCGGCGGCGCAGGAACTGGCGGCAGACAGCATTCGGGTTAACGCGGTTTCTCCGGGGCTGATATTCCGCGAGGGAATCGACAAGACCTGGCCGGACGGGGTATCACGCTGGATGGAGCGCGCACCATTGACTCGCCTGGGTACGGCGGAAGATGTCGCGGACGCGGTACTGTTTTTGCTCAGTCCCGCGGCGCGCTGGATAACCGGAACCAACCTGGTCGTGGATGGCGGTATGTCCGCTATGAGCCGCTGGTAATACAACATCAGGAAATTCCACGGCATTTTCGACTAGAATAACGAACCCTTGTCGAGTCGTTCGACGCCCAATAACAGTCTGAAGAGCAAGCGTAATGTCGACCAAGCATATGAATGCCCAGCCGGGTGATTTTGCAGAAACCGTCCTGATGCCGGGCGATCCGCTGCGCGCCGAGTACATCGCCAGGACCTACCTGGAAAAAGTGCGGCGCGTGACCGACGTCCGCAATATGTGGGGCTTTACCGGCGAATATCGCGGGCAGCCGATCTCGGTAATGGCCCATGGCATGGGCATTCCATCCGCGTCGATCTATTGCACCGAACTGGTCACCGCATTCGGCGTGCGCAACCTGATTCGCGTCGGCAGTTGCGGCACCGTGCATCCCGCTGTGCAGCTGCGGGACATTGTCATCGGCATGGGGGCCTGCACCGATTCCGGCGTAAACCGCATGCGTTTCGGTGGCTACGATTATGCGGCGATCGCCAGTTTCAAACTGCTGAGCCGCGCGGTCAACGCGGCGCGAGCGCAGGACGCCAGTTTTCATGTGGGCAATATTTTTTCGGCCGATCTTTTTTATACGCCGGAGCCGGAAATGTTCGATACGATGGAGAAGTACAACGTCCTCGGCATCGAGATGGAAGCGGCGGGCATGTACGCCATCGCCGCCGAACATAACGTGGACGCGCTGGCGATTTGCACAGTGAGTGACGATATTCGTTCCGGCGATGCGCTGACGACCGATGAGCGGCAAACCGGCTTTGACGAGATGATCAGGGTCGCGCTCGAAACGGCCATAGCTACGGACTAGAACAGACGAGTGAACATGGCAGCAAAAAAAATCAACCGGCGGCCGCCCGACCTGGAGCGCGTAACGCATGTCGATGAAGTCGGCATCGAGGAACGAGTCGCCCGGTTCACCAGCCGCAGCATCAAGACCACGTCAAAAGTGGCGGCGCTGAAGATGGTGCTCAGCATGATCGACCTGACGACGCTGGAGGGACAGGATACGCCGGGCAAGGTGCGGCAGCTGTGCCAGAAAGCGATGCACCTGCATGATTCCCTGCCCGGGCTGCCGCACGTGGCGGCGGTGTGCGTGTACCCGACGATGGTCGGGATCGCGAAAAAAGCGCTGCGCGGCACCGACATAAATGTCGCCTCCGTTGCCACCGCGTTTCCGAGCGGCATGGCTCCGCGCAGCATCAAGCTCGAAGAAACGCGCATGGCAGTGGCTGAGGGCGCGGATGAAATCGACATGGTGATTTCGCGCGGCGCATTCCTGCAGGGTCGTTACCAGGACGTTTTCGAAGAGATCGTCGACATCAAGGCTGCCTGCGGCAAGGCGCACCTGAAAGTGATTCTCGAAACGGGCGAGCTCGGCACGCTCGACAACGTGCGTCGTGCGAGCGTCCTGGCGATGCATGCGGGCGCGGACTTTATCAAGACATCCACCGGCAAGATTCAGCCGGCGGCGACCATGCCGGTGACGCTGGTAATGTTGCAGGCGATTCGCGATTACTACTTCGAGACGGGACGCCAGGTCGGCATGAAACCGGCGGGCGGTATCTCCGCCGCCAAGCTCTCGCTGCACTACCTCGTGATGTTGCGGGAAACACTGGGCGATCAGTGGTTCTCGCCCACCTGGTTTCGCTTTGGCGCAAGCTCGCTGGCTAACGACGTATTGATGCAATTGCAAAAACAGGCGACCGGGGTTTACCAGTCCGCCGACTATTTCTCCAAGGATTAACCGTGACCAGTCAACCGAACAAACTCGCTTTCCATGATGCCTGGCAGTACGCGCCGGCGCCGGAGAGCACGGATCATGTCCGCATCGACAAGCGCTACAGGTTGTTTATCGATGGTGAGTTCGTCTCACCAGTCAAGGGCAGGTATTTCGATACGATCAACCCGGCAACCGAGGAGATCCTGGCGCGTGTCGCCCTGGCGACGAAGGAAGACGTGGATCGAGCGGTCAAGGCCGCGCGCAGGGCATACAAGGGCCCATGGTCGCGAATGAAAGCCGCGGAGCGCGGCAAGTACATTTACCGTATCGCGAGGATTCTGCAGGAACGGGCGCGTGAATTTGCGGTCATCGAATCGATGGACGGCGGCAAGCCCATTCGTGAATCCCGCGACATCGATATTCCCCTCGCGGCGGCGCATTTCTTTTATTACGCCGGCTGGGCTGACAAGCTCGACTACGCATTCCCCGGTCGCAAGGTCCGCTCGCTGGGTGTAGCGGGGCAGATCATTCCCTGGAATTTTCCGCTGTTGATGGCGGCCTGGAAAATCGCGCCGGCCCTGGCCTGTGGCAACACGGTCGTGCTGAAGCCGGCGGAAACGACGCCGCTGACGGCCCTGAAACTGGCCGAAGTCATTCGCGATGCCGGGCTTCCGCCGGGTGTCGTCAATATCGTGACCGGCGCAGGCGAGACGGGCGCGGCCGTGGTAGAGCATGAAGACATCGACAAGATCGCGTTCACTGGCTCGACCGAGATCGGTCGCCTGATCATGAAACGCCTGGCCGGCACCACGAAGAAATACACGCTCGAACTCGGCGGCAAGGCAGCCAACGTGATTTTCGCAGACGCGGCGATCGACCAGGCGGTCGAGGGCATCATCAATGGCATTTTCTTCAACCAGGGGCACGTATGCTGCGCGGGTTCGCGCCTGCTGGTGCAGGAATCCGTCGCGGACGAGGTTATTCAGAAGCTGAAGGACCGCATGGAGACGCTGATCGTTGGTGATCCGCTCGACAAGAATACCGACATCGGGGCGATCAACTCGGCGCCGCAGCTCGAGAAAATTCAGTCTTACCTCAAGCTGGGCCAGGCGGAAGGCGGGGAGATGTACCAGAGTTCCTGCGCGGTGCCGCGTCGCGGCTACTGGTGCCGCCCGACAATCTTCACCGGGGTCTCGCAATCGAATCGCGTTGTGCAGGAAGAAATTTTTGGTCCGGTGCTCGCGGTGCAGACGTTCCGCACGCTGCAGGAAGGACTCGACAAGGCTAACAACACCCAGTACGGATTATCCGGCGGCGTCTGGACCGACAAGGGTGCGAAGATTTTCAGAATGACGCAGAACATACGCGCCGGCGTGATCTGGGCGAACACCTATAACAAGTTCGACCCGACGTCACCGTTTGGCGGTTACAAGGAAAGCGGTGTGGGTCGCGAAGGCGGCCTGCATGGGCTGGGCGCCTACCTGCGCCTGGATTGACGGCATGACGACGAGAAACGGGGCAGCAAGAACCATGAGCAGTGATCGAATTCCCGTAGCGAAAACCTACAAGATCTACATCGGCGGAAAATTCCCGCGCACGGAATCCGGACGGTATTACCCGCTGCATTCCGGCAAGGGAGACATCCTCGCCAACGTCTGTCGCAGCAGTCGCAAGGACTTCCGCAACGCGGTGGTCGCCGCGCGTTCTGCGTTTTCGGGCTGGGCGAAAGCGAGCGCTTACCTGCGTGGACAGATTCTGTACCGCATCGCGGAGATGCTCGAGGGCAGGCGCGAACAATTCATTGCGGAGCTGGCGCTGCAGGGCGTCAGCAAGCGCCGTGCCGGCGCCGAGGTCGATGCCAGCATCGACCGGCTGATCTACTATGCGGGCTGGGCCGACAAGTACCAGCAGGTCTTCAGTTCGGTCAACCCGGTGAATTCAGCGCATTTCAACTTTTCGGTGCTGGAGCCCACGGGCGTCGTGGCAATTCTCGCGCCGCAGGACAGCGGCCTGCTGGGACTGGTGTCCAACATCGCGCCCGCCATAGTCGGCGGCAATTCCTGCGTCGTGCTGGCGTCCGAGTCGCTGCCGTTGTGCGCCGTGAGTTTTGCCGAGGTGCTGCACGCCTCTGATGTGCCGGGCGGTGTCGTGAATATCCTGACCGGATTCAGGTCAGAGCTTGCCGGCCAGTTTGCCTCGCACATGGATGTGAACGCGATCGTCTATTGTGACGACAGTGGTGACACGGCGCGCGAGGTGCAGGACAAGGCGGCTGACAACATCAAGCGTGTGATTGGCCGAGCGGGAACGGACTGGCGCAAGGCGACCGCCCAGGACCCGTACCTCATTCAGGATACCCAGGAAACCAAAACGACCTGGCACCCGATCGGCGGCTAGACGCTGTAACGAACCTGCAACTCCCGCAGTCCGCGAAACACCAGCCCGGTGTGGTAGGCCGGTTGCTCGTCGACCAGTTCTATCGACCGGGTGCGCCTCGCGAAATCGCCCAGCATCGTCCTCAGTTCCAGCCGCGCCAGCGGCGCGCCCAGGCAAAAGTGCGTCGCCGCGCCGAACGCGAGGTGCCGGTTCGGCTTTCGGCCAATATCGAAGTTGTCCGGGTTCGGGAACGCCTGCGGATCGCGGTTGGCGGAGCCGTACAGCAGGCCCACGGTGTCTCCGCGATGCAGTTCATGGCCGTCGAAATCGAGATCCTCGAGCACAAAGCGGTGAAACAGGTGCAGCGGCGGATCGAAGCGCAGCATCTCCTCGATCGCCGGCTCCAGTAATTCGGGTTGGCGGCGGAGGCGAGCCATTTGCTGCGGATGTCGCAGCAAGGCCAGTAAACCGTTGCCTGCGGCATTGACCGTCGCTTCGTGGCCGGCATTGAGCAGCAGCATGCAGGTTGCGATCAGTTCGTCGCGACTGAGCCCGTCGGCGATGGTTTCGGTCGCCGCCAGTTTGCTGATCAGGTCGTCTCGTGGCTGGCGCCGGCGCAGTCTTGCCAGATCGTCGATCATCGCCGCGAATTCGCGGGTTGCGCTTTCCGCGCGCTGGCGGTCCTGTTCGGTATGGTTCTTCTCATACAGGCGCACGATGTGCGCGGACCAGGGGCGCAGCCGGTGCCGGTGTTCCAGCGGCCAGCCGAGCAATTCCGCTATGACGGCGACCGGCAGTAGCTCGGCGAAGTCCGCGAGGAAGTCCATTTGCCCTCGTGGCAGCAATTCGTCGAGCAGCTCCCGGCTGATGTGGCCGATGCGCTCCCTGAATTCCGCCACGCGTTTTGGCTGCAGCGCCTGCCCCAGCAGCCGGCGAATGCGCGTGTGATCCGGGCCTTCGCTTTCCAGCAGGTTGACACGGACATAGCGATTGTATGCCGGCAGGTCGGCCCAGTCGGAAGACTTGCGCTTTTCGGCAAGGGCGGCTTCATCCAGCAAATGATCCATGGTTCGCCCGAGCCGCTGGTCTGTCAGCAGGCGAACGATGTCGCGGTAGCGGGTAAAAAATGTCATGCCGAACTCGGCGGATGCAAATACCGGGTGCTCGGCGCGCAGCTTTGCGTAAATGGGGTAGGGGTTGGCCGCGAACGCCTGGTCGTAGGGCTGAAAAATGGCGTCG
>DATCZF010000182.1:0-6753 GCA_036526055.1 Woeseiaceae bacterium | reverse complement strand
TCCTCACGCTGGTAGCCCATCTTGCGCAGCCAGTGATCTGTGACCGTAACGATGCAGCCATGCGCATCCACGATATGCAGCATCGCGGGCGTCGCCCGATAAAGCTCGCGGTATTTCCAGTCCGCCCTGGCGGCGTCAGATACCTCGGTGTAGATGGCGATGGTACGAACCTGGCCGCCGCCGGATTCCGCCTCGATCAGCGAATTCGTCAGGCATTCGACCTTCTCTCCGTTGCGAGCAACAAAAGTCAGCGGCTTGTTGTCGAGGCGACCGGTGCGCCTTAAGGCGGGCACGAACTCCTTTTCAATCCGGGTCGCCGTATCCGGCGTCACAAACTCGGCAGGCCGCCGACCGATCATTCGCTCACGGGAATATCCCAGCCGCGCGGCCAGCGCCTCGTTGACGTCTTCGTAACGCCCCTCGGAATCGATGAGCGTTGCAAGTATCGGTGAGCGCAGGAAAAACCAGCGATAGGAGTCAGCAGTAGTCATGCCGGCCACTATACACGGTTTTTCGTAAAAATGTTTACGGTTTTTCGTGATTTACGAAAATTCGTAACCAGATGAATTTAGATAAGCTATTGTTTTATATGTTTTTACTAAGTTGGCACGGTTCCTGCAATGAGATAGATAGATTAAATATGCAGACCCTATGGAAAGGTGTCTAAGGAATACAGGATCATGAACAGGAACTCAATATTGGCTAAGGGCGCTATCGTTGCTGGCCTGCTGCTTGCATCGATGGCAGCAGAAGCAGCCCCTTATGTGAATAGCTCGCTGAACAGCGACCGTAAAACGGAAAAAATGATGGTTAACAGCGTGGAAGCACGTCGCGACCAGGCACGACAGGCAACGAACGAGGCAGCTTACGAGGCTACCCGCTCGATATTGCTGGAAAACAAGACAGCCCTTGAAATAAGGCTGAAAGACCATACATCACGGATAGTCGCAAGCTCGTAAGAGCTTGCACGGGTTTCGATGACCTCTCGGGACTTCGCGGCACTCTCTCCCCCGATAGTCGCGAAGTTCCTGTCATCGACTCCGTTGGCAAGGAGCCAACGGCCTGGACCAGGAAGGTCCTGCGGCATCCTCCCCTTTTGCCGCGCTTGCTTGGGGAGCCGGAAGTCGCTTCATGCCATCGCGGCATGCAGTTGTTTCTGACGGTTTCAGCGCTCCGGCTTCCCTTATTTTTTCTCCGGCTAGCGAATACGCGGGTTCACCTTGTTGATACGCATCCTGGCAGCCTGGTTGCTGAGGGTCTGTCTTAACGTACCGAGCCAGCGGCGGGCCCATGCAAACTCCAGGCCCAGCACTGCCAGCCCAATCGGAATCACCACGATCGCAGGCCCTGGCGCGGCCAGCATCAGAATGCCGACGAGAAGGATGGTCGAGCCAATCACCGCAATGACTATGCGGCGTCCCAACTTGTAGGTAATTGTGATTGCCCGCCTGATCATTAAGTTGTATTCGCCCTGTACGTCGCGCTGTTTGCACTTCGCTATATCTTGCTTGGACTGGACAGATTCATTAAGTTCGCTGACGAGGCAATTAATTTCTGGCGGAATGAACCGGACACAATGGATAAGTACTTGATTAAATGTGTGCTGCTGCTTGCCACCCTGATGCCGGCGGCCCTGGCACAAACCGCGCAAACCGCACAGCAACTGGGATTACTCACCAGCACGCCGGCGGTCACGATTTCGCCGGTCGGGGAAGGCCGGCAGCCGGTACTCTTGCCAGCCATTTCGGTGACGATTTCGGCAACGGCCGTTTGCGATCCGGGCTGGACACCCCGCAAACTGAGCCTTGGCGTAGCCGATATACGCAAGACGGCAATCGTCCCGAAGCAACCTGAGTCCACCGAGGTTGTCTTCGAAGTCGAAATTCCGCAGGAACAACTTGCGCCGGTGGTGATTGAGAATTTTTGCCTGGCCTCGGACCAGGGACGTGCCGCAGAACCTGCTCAGCTAAGGCTGGCAGGCTATATGTCGGCGCAAGCCGCGTTACGCTGCGCGACGGAGGCAGAAGAAAAGGTCAGCTACGCCTCGCGGGTATTTGACGTGTTGCTCAACTGCGCCAGCCAGGATGTCCTGACGACAGACGGCGACGGCTGACACCCAGCGACACCGCCCGTCAGTTTTTCAACTTGGCGTTGAGAAACTCCAGTGTCTTGCTCCAGGATTGTGTCGCCGCAGTCGGCTCGTAGTTTTGGCCGGTTGGATTTGCAAAGCCGTGCCCGGCACCCGGATAGATCGTAATTTCGTAGTCCTTGCCGAGACGCCCGAGAGCCATTTCAAAGTTCTTTACGGACTCCAGCGGTATGCTCGAATCCTCTGCGCCGAAGTGGCCCAGGATCGCCCCCTGGATTGCCCGCAGACGATCCTCGTTATCCGTGGTCTGCCCGTAATAGATCACCGTCGCAGCGATATCTTCCGGAAACAGCATGGCAGTGGTCAGAGACCAGCCACCACCAAAACACCATCCAATTGCGCCAATCTTCGGTGGCGCCAGCGCCGTGCTTTTCAGGAAGCTGTAAGCCTGTCGAATGTTTTCATGGCCACTTTCCGGGTTCTCGATCACGTTCATCATGTACTCGCGGGCCTGTTCCGGCGTCGCAGCAACGTTGCCGCCGTACAGGTCAACCGCAAGGACGATATAACCTTCGCCGGCCAGCTGGTCCGCGGCTCTCTTGATATTGTCGTTCAGCCCCCACCACTCATGAATCATGATGACCGCCGGCAGCGGTTCAGCAACGTCCTCCGGCATTGCAAGATAGCCATGTGCAAGCTGCCCATCGACCTCCGCGTACGGCATCATCTCACCGTGCACCGGTTTCGCCGGGGCAGCAGCGACGGCCTCGCTGGCCGCTGTCGTGTCGTCGGCATGCTCCCTCGTCATCGCATCGACGTGCTCCTGGCCCGCTTCCTTCACCGCTGCGTCGGGGGGTTCTGCGCCCTGGTCACAGGCTGACAGCAGGTGCGCTGCCGAGATCAGCAAGGGAAACAACAGCATTCGTTTTGCATGACCGATTGTTTGCACGACTCTCTCTCCCATCGTGTTGTATGCCGTCAGTTTAATCCAACTGCCTGGTTCGCGTCGAAAGTTTCCTCAGCACTCGTTACCTGTCGGGCCATTCGTCGTCATTCCACTCACGCAGCCTGGACTTGTCGACCTGCTGCCATTGCTGCTCGCTTTTTCGGGCGTAGTAGACGACCTTGGCGATCACATAAATGGCGACCACCGCTATGAAAGCCAGTAGCAACCAGAATCCTGATGGCATTGTCGCAACTCCCGCGCTGGTAAGCATTTTTGAGCAATTCTGGTATTGTTGCTATTTTCTTCGCAGATACAAGGTACCGCGCTGCATCATGCAAGCCGTCCAGAGTAAAAGCCCCGAAAATCTTGCCATCAACCTGCGACGGCCAACGTTCGAGCTCGACCAGGCACTGGCGCGCGACTGGCATGGCGGCGACGTGTTCCGGACTGCATTTTTCAACGCCATGTCGATGCTCTTCCCGCTGGGCGAGAAGTTTTTCATCGACAGCGTCAGGGCGTACCGCGCAGATATCACTGATACCCGACTGCTGGACGAAATCACGGCGTTCCAGGGACAGGAATCCATCCATCGACTGCAACATCAGCGCTACAACGAGCGGCTGTGCGAGCTGCGAGGCTATGACCTCGACGCCATGGAGGAACCATCAAGGCGCAGACAGGCCTGGGTCAGAAAAAACCTGCCCATGCGGCGTCAGCTTGCAGGCACGGTAGCGTCGGAGCACATCACCGCGATCATGGCCGATGCGATGCTGAGAAACGCCGATACGATGCGCGACGCGGATCCCCTCGTAAGCGAATTGTGGCGTTGGCACGGTATTGAAGAGACAGAACACAAGTCCGTTGCCTTCGACGTGTATGCCGCGATCGGTGGTACCGTGAAGGAACGACGCCAGGCCTTGCTGTTTAGCACCTGGTATTTTTTTAAAGACACGTTTCACAACATGCGGATCATGCTGCGCCATGACGGCAAGTCGAAGAGCCTGCGGCTCTGGCTTGGCGGCCTGAATTATCTGTTTGGAAAACCCGGTATATTGCGGCGCATCCTGCCGGATTACCTGGCGTATTACCGGCGAGACTTCCATCCCTGGCAGATCGATAACCGCGAGTTGATCACTGCCTGGTTGAGCGAGCAACAGCACGCCAGCTGGTCGGCGCCGAGACAGGCGCAAAACCCAGGCTCGGGGAATACTATTGATCGCGATACCCACACGCGATAACACGCTGGAAAAACGTCTGTCACAGCGTGGTATTGGCTTACTGGAGACAGGTATTCTGTTCGTCATGCAAAGCAAAGATTCAGGACGAAAAATGATTGCCGCATGCGTGGGCTGCGTACTTGCCGCTGTCACGCCCGCGGCCGCGGAGAGTGTCGCCAATGAGGCCGCACCATCGGTCGGTCTGAACAATCCGGGGCCGGGGCTGTTCTTTATCGTCGTTGCGATAGTGTTGTTCATGGCGCTGATGCTGAGATCGCAGCCCCCGCAATTAGGCGGCACTTTTCGCAAGTGGCGCGCCGAGAGAAAACTTCGCCGTGTCCTGCGCAACTGCGGCAACGATGTCATTCATGATTTTGTCCTGCCGGGCGCCTTCGGTGGCATGACGCCGATCGACAGCGCGCTGCTCACCAAGGGCGGCATTATCTGCATACTGACCAAGCATTACGATGGCACTATCTTTGGCAAGCCCGATGACCCCCAGTGGCTGAACATCGACGGTACGGTTCGGCGAAATTTTCTCAACCCGATGATTCAGAATGCGAGTCGCGTCCGCGCGCTGCAACAAATCGTGCCGGGCGTTCCCGTTCGCAACCTCGTCGTGTTTACCGGCAATGTGCATTTTGCGGCAGACCGTGACAAAAACGTCATACAGCTCGAGCAGTTACCCAGCTACGTCGCCATGTTCCGTTTCGGCCCCAGCCAGGTCGAAGACTGGGATGCCAGCTGGCTCAGCATCAAGAGTGCGGCGCTCGATAACTCGCAACACAGGAATGGCTTTCTGGCGCGGCCCGGTTTTCTCTGAAGCGACCGCAAATATTTTGTCGCAGCAATTTCGTTATACTCGACACATCTTTGGTAACGAGACTGGCCAGGATGAATGACGTTCTTATAAGTTCACCCGGCGGTGTCATCGCGGTCTTGAGCGCGGTCGCTGCTTTCTGGTTCCTGGTTGAGCAAGGCACCGACTTCAAATTGTTCAAATACCTGCCGCCGCTGCTATTTATCTACGCAACGCCGGTGTTTCTCAATAACCTCAACGTCATTCCCAGCGACTCGCCCGTCTATAGCGGCCTGAGCGATTTCGTATTGCCCGTATTCATTGTGCTCATGCTGATCAAGGTCAATGTGCCCGCTGCCATTTCCGTGATGGGCAAGGGTGTCCTTGTCATGCTCATGGGCACGGCCGGCGTTGTCGTCGGCGCCGTAGTCAGCTATGTACTGGTGCACGAGTGGCTTGCTCCCGACGCATGGACCGGTTTCGGGGCGCTGGCCGGAAGCTGGATTGGCGGCACCGGCAACATGGCAGCCGCGAGTGACATGCTGGGAACCCCGCCCGAACAATTCGGTCTCGCCGTGCTCGCCGATAATGTCATTTACATCATCTGGTTACCCATCCTTCTCGCCTCCAAGAATTTTGCAGAGCCATTCAATCGCTGGGCGAAGGTGCCCGCGGACAGGCTGGAAAAAATGGACGCGGCTTCTGCGGCTATCGTCGAGGACACAGCGGCGCCGGAGATGCGTCAGTACCTGTACCTCGTTGCCATTGCCCTGGGAGTCACATTGATTGCCAACAACCTGGCGGAGTTCTTTTTTGCGACGATGATGCACACGGTGCCGCAGCTGGAAACCATACTGTCGCAGTCAACCTGGCGAATATTGCTCATCACCACGATGGCGCTGTTGCTGTCGCTGACACCTGTCGCCAGCTTGCCGGGATCAACCGCCCTGGGCACCGCACTGATTTATGTTTTCGTCGCCGGCATGGGAGCGAGAGCGACCATCGCGGGCTTTGGTCAGGCACCCGCATTCCTGCTCGGCGCCCTGATCTGGATTATGGTGCATGGCGCCTTTTGTGTTGCTGGTGCACGCCTGTTCCGTGTCGATATCCATAGCGTTGCCATTGCCTCTGCCGCCAACATTGGCGCGGCGGCATCCGCCCCAATCGTTGCGGCATTTCATCGACCAAGTCTTGTGCCCGTATCGATACTCATGGCGCTGCTCGGCTATGCGCTGGGCAATTACCTGGCGCCAATTGCGGGGCATCTTGCCCGGCTTGCGGTCGGTCAATAATCAAATATTGCTCACGCTATTCATTTTTGCCGGCAATGCCACTATCGTGACCAGGCACAGGGCAGTTTCATCAAGGTCGAACACGGGCAGGCGTTAATGCTCGGTGACGAGGTGGCGGGCTGATGAGAAAAATGTACCGAAGGGTTCGCAATGCCATTGTCGGCATCATACTCGTCAGTATTCCGGCTGTGGCATGGGTATGGCAGGATCGACCTGGCGTTTCGGCTCTGGGACAACCCATCGAGGCGCAGCCGGTTGCCCCCGAAAGCGGCGTAACAGTCACCTGGTTCGGCGTTTCGACCCTGCTTTTCGATGACGGCCAGACACAGTTGTTGGTGGACGGCTTCTTTTCGCGCCCGACGCTGATCGACGTGGCCCTGGATCGGGAGGTGAGTTCCGACGCCGCAACG